>NZ_JABBJJ010000573.1 GCF_012933655.1 Pyxidicoccus fallax
CTCGGGCCCCGCCCCCCCGTTTCCAGCAGGGGGCGGGCCCATGGGCTGCCCGGTACTACTTCTTCTCGTAGTTCTTCAGGTACGGAGTCGCCTGCATCTCCGCGCCGTTGAGCACGCACCCGAGGATGGGCGCGCCACCGAGGCTCTCCACCGCCTGGTGCACCGACTTGCCCGGCGTGACGTTGGCGCGGATGACCATCAGCACCCCGTCCACCTGGTGGCCGAGAATGGCCGCGTCCGCGAAGGGCAGCGTCGGCGGCAGGTCCACGTACACCTCATCGAAGCCCTCGCGCACGGCCTTGAGGAACTGCTTCATGCGCGCGCTGGCCAGCACCTGCGTGGGCTCCTCCGGCGTGGCGCCGGCGGGGATGACGGCCAGGCGCGTGGAGTTGAAGCGCCGCACCACGTCCCGCACCTCCACCTCACCGGACAGCAGCTCCGCCAGGCCCTGCTTGTTGCGCATGCCCAGCGTGGCCGCCACCCCACCCCGGCGCAGGTCCGCATCCACCAGCAGGATGCGCCGCTCCGGGTTCGCCCGCGCCGCGGCGAGCGCCAGGTTGACGCTCGTCACCGTCTTGCCCTCGCCCGGCATGGCCGAGGTGAGCGCCACCACCTTCATCGGCCGCAGCTCGCGCATCCGCTCCAGCCGGTAGTAGAGGCTCCGGTACTGCTCCGCCGCCACCGAGGCCGGCGCCGTCAGCGTCACCACCCGACGGTCCACCACGTTCCCGCCCGACGCGTTCTCATCGACCCGGGGGAGAAAGTTGCCCGCCCGCTCCATCGTCTGATCCATCTCCGTCACCCGTCCTTTCTCCGCCGACTCAGTTCAACGACGTGGGGGTCGACACGTTGTTCCGAGCCCCCGAAGCCGGCATCAGAATCCGCCGCTCCGTCTTGCCATGCATATCCGGGACCACCGCCAGCACCGGGAGGGTGAGGCGCTCGCGCACCTCCGTCCCGTCGCGCAGGCTGTCGTCGCGCATCTCGAGCACCGCGCCGGTGAGGACACCCAGGCCCAGGGCGATGAGGAAGCAGATGAGCAGGCCCGTCACGCGGTCCGGCCGGGCCGGAATCGCCGGCACGCCGGCCGGGGAGATGACGTTGAAGAGGCTCTTGGCGCTCTTGGCCTCCAGCTCCTGGGCAATCTCCGCCTCGACCTTGCGGCTCACCACGCTCTGGTACTTGGTGCGGGCGATTTCGTAGTCGCGGTTCATCACCGCCAGCTCATGCGTCCAGCGCGGGGTGTTGTTCAGCCGCTTCTGGTACGACTCGGCCTGCTGCTGGAGGCCGACAATCTCCTTCTGGATGGACTCGATGAGCTGGGCGACGCGGGTGCGCTCGGCACGCTCGGCCCACAGGCGGCCTTCGGCCTCCTTGCGCTTGGCCGTCAGGTTCTCCAGCTCGCCCTGCATCCGCTTGATTTCGGGGTGGTCCTCCGTCCACTGGGTGCGCGCCTGCACCAGGGAGCGGGTGATGCCGTTCTCCGCGGCCTCGAGCCGGCCGGCCTCGCTGTCCACGGCGTTGCGAGCGCGGGCCAGGTCGGAGCGGCGGGCCTCGGCCACGCGAAGCTCCTCGGACTTGGTCTGCATCAGGTGCGACACGCGCTCCAGGCCGCGCATGTTCATCTCCATCTGCTCGGGCAGCTCACCCAGGTGGTCCACCTTGAACTGGGCAATCTTGCGCTCCCAGGCGGTGACGGCGGTGCCGAGCTGGGCCATCTCCTCGTTGAAGAGGTCGGTGGCGCGCGCGGCCTGGGCCTGGCGAATCTTCAGCGTCTCGGACGAGAAGATGTCCGGCAGCCGGTTGGCCACCTGCGCGGCGACCTGCGGGTCGCGGTTGGCATAGGTCAGCTCGAAGGCCGTCTCACCCTCCACGCGCACGGTGAGGTCCTTGCGCATCTGCGCGACGGCGGACTCCATGCCCTTCTCGGACACGATGTCCGGGTAGAGGTTCATCTCTTCGATGGCCTTCTGGAGCACGGGGCGGGCCAGCAGTTCCTGCCGCACCGTCAGCAGGCGCTGCTCGATGAGCTCGCTCACCGTGCGCTGCACCATCTCCTCGCCCGGCCGTTGCGGCTCCACGCGGACCACCACTGACGCCTCATACATGCTCGGCCGGGTCATCACGATGGCCGCGCCCACCGCGAAGACCGCTGCTGCGATGGCTCCCACCAAGGCCTTGCGGCGCCACAGGGCAGCCAGCAGCTGGTCCGCCGTCATCCCACGCTCCATGTTCCGCTCCTCCTCCATCCCTCTCGCTGTTGCTACCAAGGCGTCACCACCAGTCGAACGGCGAAGACATTGCGCGTCAGGTCCGCCGCGCCCGGTGTCTCCGCTCCTGTCCCATCCGTACCCGCCGTCTCCGGCACTCCGACCTGGGCAATCCTGTCCACCGCACCCTGCACCATGAACCGCCGGTCGATGCGGTACTCCACCCCACCACTCAATGCATACCCCTGCGATACATCGGGCGACCCGTTGAAGACGCCCCACTGCTGGGCCGGCGCGCGCCCGTTGCGGAAGAAGCTCGCCGCGCCGAACGCGTTGAAGCGCTGGGTGAACCGCCGCCCGAACACCACCGAGGCGTAGTCCGCCCACACCGCGTTGGCGAAGCCGCTCGCGCCCACCAGGTCGTGGCCCACCGCCACGCCCACGTCGAGCAGCTCACCGTCCCGCTGCAACTCCAGATGCACCCGGGGCGCCCAGCCGCTCTGCTGGCCCTCCGGGGCCAGGAAGCGCACCGGGCCCGCCCGGGCGATGAACGTCGTGGGCCGCGTCAGCCGGTAGCGCAGCCCCGCGGCCACGCCATGCGACTGGCCCAGCTCCCCCTGGTAGAGGAAGCCCTGGTACCGGTACTCGAGGCCCAGGCTGAGCCGCCGCGTGCCGCGGTACCAGGCCTCGAGCGACGGCGTGTGCGCGTAGCCCGAGTTCTGGCCGGCCGCGAGGATGCGCACCGCCTCGAACTTGTAGCCGGCGCGCACGTCCAGCCGCTCCGTGGCGCGCCCCGTGACACCCAGGGTGGCCTGGGTGAAGAAGGTGGGCGACGTGGTGCGAGCCAGGCCGTCACGCGGCAGCGAGGCCGGGTCCCTCACCCGGAACACGCGCGCCGCCGAGTCGACACGGAGCCGGCGCGACAGCACGTGCCGAAGCTCCACGCCCGCGCGGTGGTCCAGCGACAGCTTGCCGGAGCCATGCCGCATGAGGAAGTCGGCGGCGTAGAAGCTCTCCATGTCGAGCCGGCCGTCCTTGCCCGTCAGCGACAGCCGCGGGGACAGCTTCGTCATCAACTGACCGCCGGCCGCGCCGTCACCCAGGCGCAGGTCATCGTCGTAGCGCTCCTCGGCCGTCAGCCGCAGCCCGGGCTCCCAGACCGTCGCGGCCTGCGCGGCCGGAGCGGCGAGCATGAGTCCCGTGAGCAGCCACTTCTTCCAGTTGCCCTTCACCGTCGCCCTCCGTCCCACACGCCACCCACCGTCCCAGACCGCACCGACGCCCACACCCCTGAAACCCTTCACGGCACGACGATGGTGTCACCCGGCCGGAGGATGAGCTCGTGGCCGCCGTCGGGCGAAATCAGGTCGCTGTAGCGGACGGGAATCTGGCCGCCCTTCTCGTCATTGCGGATGACGACGATGCCGTCCGAGTTGGCGAAGTCCGTGAAGCCGCCCGCCAGGGCGATGGCCTGCAGCAGGGACACGCGGCCGCGCAGCGGGTAGGCGCCGGGGTTGGCCACCTCGCCGGTGACGAACACGCGGCTGCTGTTGACCTCGCGGACGATGACCGTCACGCGGGGCTCCTGCACGTACGGCTGGAAGCTCTGCTTCAGCATCTCGGCCAGCTCCGTGGGCGTCTTGCCCGCGGCCTGCACCTCGCCCACCATCGGCATGGAGATGAAGCCGTCCGGGCGGACCGGCAGGGTGCGCGACAGCTCCGGGTCGCGCCACACGGCGATGTCCAGCACGTCCTCACGACCAATGCGGTAGGGCTGCTCAGAGTTGTCCACCTTCACCTGCGGCTGGTGGGCACACCCCGACAGGAGCATCACGCCCAACACCGTCCAGAACCCCGCGCTCGTCTTGCCCATCGTCTGCTCTCCCTCGCTGCGGATGTCTCGAATGCGCCCCGTCGTTTCGACGGGAGCAACGCTTCCGGCCCGGTTGCCTTAGCAGCGGCTGTGCCACGTACCGGGGGGAGGGAAAGTCCATGGATCGTCGTGGGTTACGCGTTGCCCCACCTGGAGAGGTCCTCGGGTGCAGGAAATTTTTCCGGCATCGTCCGGCCGTCCAATCCTGTGCTTTCTGCAGTACGGGGTCAGATCAGAGAAGAGGTTTGCCCACCCCGGGCGACACGGCTTCCCATTTCGCACGCGCCGTGCGTGGCACGCGGCTTGATTACTGACGAGGGCGAGGGAAGTCGGGTTCACATCGGGCCAGGCGGCCAGGGAGACGGGCGGATGAGGAAGGCGGCGGGGGCGGTGGC
>NZ_JABBJJ010000574.1 GCF_012933655.1 Pyxidicoccus fallax
TAGACAGCCATGGGCGGGGGCGGGGCCACCTGGGTCGGAGCGCCCTCCTCCTCGGGCGCGGTGAGGCCGTCCTCGGTCTCGTCGAGGGACTCGGGAGCGGCCTCGGCCGCCGGGGCCATGCCGCCCAGCTTCAGGGAGTCGCCCATGAACTTCGACGGCTTGGACTCGGGCTCCACCGGTACCCCCATGGCGAGGGCCTCCTCGTCCCGGTCGGCCTTCTCGCGAGGGGCGGACTGCGCGGCGCCGTACGGCTTCGACACGGCGCCCCGCGAGCGCTCCAGGCCGCCCTTGGAGAGCTCGCGCTTCGCCTTGTCGGACCGGACGAGGCTGCCGTCGAAGCCACCACCGCCCGACTGTTCCCAGTCAGGGGCCCTCTGCGGGGCCGCCTGGGCAAGGGGAGCCTCCTTCAGCGCGAAGGCGTCGTCCTTCGGGGCGGACTCGGCGCTCAAGACCGGAGCGGGCGCGGGCGCGGCGGCGGGAGCCTCCTTGAGCCGGGCCTCCGCCTGGACCTTCTGGCCCAGGTTGGGCTTCAGCAGGCCGGGCTCCCTCGCCTGGAGCGTGAAGATGCCGAAGGTGCTCACCGAGGCCAGGCCCACGACGGGCAGCAGCCAGCGGCGCCAGCGCGACGGCTTCGGGGTGGGGCCGGCGGCGTTGCGGCGCGCGGCCTGCTGCGCGTACGCCAGCAGCGACTCCAGCCCGGCGTCCGGCGCGGGCTCCGTGGAGAGCTGGGACATGGTGGCGCGCACGCCGCGGATGTCGCGCAGGGCCTGGGTGCAGCGGGCGCAGCCCTGCAGGTGCGCCTCCACGACCCGGGCCTCGGGGACGGGCAGCTCGCCATAGGCGAAGTCGAGGAGCCGGTCCTCGTGCGCATGGAGGTTCTGCGGATTCATCCCGTCACCGTCCTTCCGTCCTCGGCCAGGTCGCCGTCCACGCCCATCTCCGCCAGGCGTCGCCGCAACCCGTCGAGCGCGTAGCGCATGCGGCTCTTCACCGTGTTCTCGGACACGCCCGTCACCTCGGCGATGTCCTTGAAGGGAATGCCGTTGTACTCACGCAGGATGAACACCTCGCGCTGCTCCTCCGGAAGGCCCGCCAGGGCACGCTCCAACAGGGGCCTCAGGCGGGCGTTGTGAGCGCCGCGCTCGGGGCTGGCCCCGGGGTCCGGCAGCCCTTCACCCAGTGGACGCCCCTCCTCCCCGGCCTCCCCCGAGGCGGGGGCTTCCAGGGATGACGCCTGGCGGTAGCTCTCTTTGCGCGCGCTGTCCACGCAGAGGTTCCTCGCGATTGTGTAGAGCCAGGTCGTGAACTTCGCCTTGGGCGTGTATTCGCCGGCGCTCCGTACCACCTTCAGCCACGTCTCTTGCAGCACGTCCTCCGCCCGTGCCCGGTGCCCGACGAATCGGAGGACGAAGTTGAACACCGGCGTCCGGTGCTTGCGCACCAACGCCTCGAACGCGCGCGCGTCCCCCGCCTGGAAGGCGAGCATCAGCCGCTCGTCTGAGGTTTCCGGACCCAACTCTCCCCCGTCTCTCCTGGAGCACCCGACACCCGACCCCTCCTCAACCCGTGCCCTCATAACGGGCGACGGGCCGCGAAGGTCTACTCCGGGCGTGGTCTCCGGTAAGTGGCGAGAATGACAGGGACCGCCACGGCTGTCACGAGCGCCGCCTGGGCCAGGAGCACCGTGGGAAGGGGCCGCTGGACGTGGACATGGAGCGAGCGGGCGAGCGCCAGCCCCAGCAGCACCCCGGTGAGCGTGCGCACCGCGTTGGAGCCGGAGGCGGGGCGAAAGCGCCCCACGGCCCAGTCCACCAGCGCCGGAAGTGTGAGGAGGAGCACCGCCGGCACGTCCCACCGCCAGTGGAGCGGCGCGCGCAGGGCGAAGAGGCCCACCAGGCCCGCCAGCAGCACCGGGTACGTGCCCAGACAGCGCGCGCACACCCGCACCCCGCCGAGGACGTAGGTTCGGTTGTACTCATCCGGGTGATGATGGCTGAGCCAGAACACCGGCCTCACCTCCGGAGGTGGGGGTGGGCGCGACCTCCCGGGCGTCGCCCTCCGCGAGAAAGCAAGCGGCCGAGTGCCCCGCGCCGAGCGGATACAGCGGCGGCGTCTCGCGCCGGCAGCGCTCCATGGCGTGGGGGCAGCGCGGGTGGAAGGCGCACCCGGTGGGCGGATTGAGCGGCGACGGCGGCTCGCCCGGCACCAGCATGCGGGTGCGCGCGCGGCCCGGGTCCGGCACCGGCACCGCGGATAGGAGCGCCTGCGTGTACGGGTGGCGCGGGCGCCGGTAGAGGTCGGCGGCGGGCGCCAGCTCGACGATGCGCCCCAGGTACATGACGGCCACCCGGGTGGAGACGTACTCGACGATTTTCAGGTCGTGCGCGATGAAGACGTAGGTGAGCCCGCGCTCGCGCTGCAGGTCCACCAGCAGGTTCACGATCTGCGCCTGGATGGACACGTCGAGCGCGCTGATGGGCTCGTCCGCCACCACCAGGTCCGGCCGCAACGCGATGGCCCTTGCAATGCCGATGCGCTGACGCTGCCCGCCGGAGAACTCGTGGGGGTAGCGGTCCAGGGCCTCGCGGGGCAGGCCCATGGCGTCCACGAGGGCGGCCACCTCGCGCTCCCGCTCTCCCCTGCCCCGCGCCAGTCCGTGGATGGCGAAGGGCTCGCCGAGGATGTCGCGCACCGTCATGCGCGGGTTGAGCGAGGCGTACGGGTCCTGGAAGACGAGCTGCATGCGCCGGCGCAGCGGCCGCAGCTGGCGCTGGGACTGGCCCGTCAGCTCCTGCCCGTCGAAGCGGATGGAGCCGGCGGTGGGCTCCACCAGCCGCAGCAGCGCGCGGCCCAGGGTGCTCTTGCCGCAGCCGCTCTCGCCCACGAGGCCGAGCGTCTCCCCACGCACGACGTCCAGGCCCACGCCGTCCACGGCCTTCACCGCGCCGCGCGCGCGGCCCCAGAAGCCTCCGCGCACGGGGAAGTGGACCTTGAGGTCGCGGACCTGGAGCAGCGGCTCGGACGTCATGGCGCGGGCACCGGGTTGTGGCAGGCGGCGGACTGCCCGCCGCGCTTGGGCTCCAGGGGCGGCACCACGCGCGCGCACACCTCCAGCGCGCGGTCGCACCGGTCGCGGAAGGCGCAGCCGGAGGGCAGCTTCCGCAGCGACGGCACCATGCCGGGAATGGCCTGCAGCCTCCGCCGTGAGCCGGCGCTCCCCTCCCCCACCGCCAGCTGCAGCGAGGGAATGGAGCGCAAGAGGCCCGCGGTGTACGGGTGCGCCGGCCGGGAGAACAGCTCGCGCACCGGGGCGCGCTCCACCACGCGGCCCGCGTACATCACCACCACGGCGTCGCAGCTCTCGGCCACCACGCCCAGGTCGTGCGTAATCAGCATCACCGCCATGCGGCGCTCGGCCTGCAGGCGCTTGAGCAGGTCCAGAATCTGGGCCTGGATGGTGACGTCCAGCGCGGTGGTGGGCTCGTCGGCGATGAGCAGCGCCGGGTCGCACGCCAGCGCCATGGCAATCATCACCCGCTGCCGCATGCCGCCGGAGAGCTGGTGCGGGTACGCGTCCACGCGCTCGCCAGGGGCGGGGATGCCCACCTGCCGCAGCATCTCCACCGCGCGCTCGCGCGCCTGCGAGCGCGACGCGCCCAGGTGCAGCCGCACGCCCTCGCCAATCTGCTCCCCCACGGTGAAGACGGGGTTGAGCGACGTCATCGGCTCCTGGAAGACCATGGCCGCGTGGCGGCCGCGCACCCGGCGCAGCTCGGCCTCGGAGAGCCGGAGCAAATCCCTCCCCTGGAAGAGCACCTCGCCACCCACCACGCGCACCGGGGGCTGGGGGGCCAGCCGCAGCACGGACAGGGCGGTGAGGCTCTTGCCGCAGCCGCTCTCCCCCACCACGCCCAGCGTGCCGCCGGGAGGCACGGAGAAGGACACGCCGTCCACGGCGCGCACCGGCCCCTCCTCGAGGGACAGCTCGGCGGTGAGCCCCCGCACGTCCAGCAGGGGCGCCTCCGCGGCGGGCTGCGCGACGGCCGTCACTTCTTGGCCAGCTCCTCCAGGAACTCCACTTCCTGGATGAGGCCCTTGCGGATGAGCAGGCGGATGAGGCTGGCCACCATGCGCGCCGGCTTCACCTTCTCCGTGTCCAGCGAGGCCTCCTCGCCGCGGGAGATGCGCTCGATGTCGTCCAGCACGGCCAGGTCCTCGTCGGAGAACTGCGGCGTGGGCGTGAGCGCCACCGACGGCTTCGAGCCCTGCGCGGCCCCGCCGAACATCACCACCGGCACCCGGGGCTTGCCCGGCGCCCCGTCCGCATCCGGCGCGGGAGGCGGCGGAGGCCTGGCCGGAGCCGCGGGCTCCACGCCGAGCAGGTCATCCGGCACGGGCGGGGGCGGCGGCCGCGTCTTCGGGGCGGCGGGCTGCACCCCCAACAGGTCATCGAGCATGTCC
>NZ_JABBJJ010000575.1 GCF_012933655.1 Pyxidicoccus fallax
AGGTGCGGCGGCCGGAGGTGGAGACGGAGACGGACAGCTCCTCGTCCTCGTCCGAGGGGCCGGGCCCGGAGAAGTCCTCCACCACCTTCACGCGCGGGTTGCGCATTCCGGCGCGCGTGGGCTGCTGCCCGTTGGCGCCGCCCTGGGGGACGAGCTGCCGGCGGGGCTTCGGAGGGGCCGCGCCCGGTGGCGCCTCCCAGCCCCGCTCCAGCGGACCCGCCTGGCCGGGGCCGGTGGTCTCCCCTTCCCCGACGGGGTCCGGGCGCCGCGCGGCGGGGGCCGGCTCGTAGTCCTCGGGGCGGTACTCTGCGAAGGCGGGCGCGGCGGCGTCCTGGGTGTCGGCGCTGGCCTCGTCCTCGGAGAGCGAGCGGCTGAAGGGCGCGCGCTGGATGATGGAGGCCTCGGGCTC
Source organism: Pyxidicoccus fallax (assembly GCF_012933655.1). GTDB lineage: Bacteria > Myxococcota > Myxococcia > Myxococcales > Myxococcaceae > Myxococcus > Myxococcus fallax. The sequence continues at coordinate 410 of NZ_JABBJJ010000575.1, forward strand.
CTCGGCCTGGATGTCGTCCATCTCCGCGCCGGAGATGGGCTCCAGGGTGAAGGGCTCCTTGAAGGCCGCGGGCCCGACGAGGCCGGCGAGGCTCATCTCGCTGGGGAGCAGCTCGCTCACGAAGCGGCGCACGTCGTCCGGGCCGGGCATGCCGCCGCTCATGGAGAGGAAGTTGCGCAGCGACGAGGCGAACTCGCCACACGAGCGGAAGCGCCGCTGGGGGCCGGACTCCAGCGCGCGAAGGATGAGCGGGTCCAACCGCGCGTTGATGCGCCGGTCCAACCGGCTGGGGGGAGGCAGCCCCTCGCCGCGCCGCGTGGAGACGCCACCGCCGCCGGCCACCACGGGCTCGCGCTGGGTGAGCAGCTCGTACGCGATGGCGCCCAGCGAGTAGATGTCGGACTGCTCGGTGTGCGCCTCGCCGCGAGACACCTCGGGAGCGCGATAGGTACCGCGGCCCCGCCCCGCGAACGAGCGCCGCAATTGCGGCACCGCCATGAGGGCGCGCAGCGCGCCGAAGTCACACACGGCGGGCGTGCCGTCGCGCGACAGCACCACGTTGCCCGGCGTGAGGGCGCCATGGAGGACGCCCGCGTCATGGGCCGCCTGCACGGCCTCCAGCAACTGGATGACGATGTAGAGCGCCACGGGCGGCGGCAGCACCACCTCCTTGGCGTGCAGCCGCTGCAGCGCGGTGCCCAGCGTGAAGCCGTCCACGTCCTCGCGGATGACGGCGAGCCGCTGACGCACGACGCCAATGTCCACCACGTGAAGGATGCCGGGGTGGCGCACGGGCTGGAGCAGGCGCGTCGTCTCGGCGAGGTCGAGCGCGTAGGCCGGGTCCGACGTCTTGGGGTGGAAGAGCTTCACCACCACCTCGACGCCGGGGAGCTGGAGCCCCTCGTACAGCTCCGCGAGCTCGCCCGTCTCGATACGACCCGTCAGCCGGTAGGTGGCGCTCATCGCTTCTTTCGGGCCGGACGGCGCCGGGACACGGCGGAGAAGACGAAGCCGCACCAGACGCACGACTCACCGCGTCGGCCGGGCGGCAGCTCCAGCGTACAGCCCGGGCAGCGTGGGCGGGCACGGACGGGGCGTGGGAGCTCGCTTGCTTGCACGGAGGCCCGCCGGGCGACAGGCGCGACAGCGGCGATGCTCACGCGGAGCCGGGCTTCCAGGCGGCGCACACGGTCCTCGAGCGCCTCGATGCGGGCGGACAGGCGCGCATGGACCTCCTCGGCACTCTCCGGGGGCTGACGTCGGGCGGGCGAGCGCATGGGGGATGGGGAGCGTGCCACGCTCGCTCGCGAGCCCGCAAGGACCGAGCCGTCATGACGCGCGCGTGGTATGTGTTGATGTTCCGTGGCTCCGACTCTCTCCCCCTTCCGTCCCATCCCGGGCGGGCCCTTGCAGGACCCGCTTCACGGGAGCTTCCGTTCTCCTCTCAACCGTGCGCGCGCCGAGAGTGCGACGCGGCGTGCCCACGACCTGCTGGCCGATGAGGGGCTCGCCCGGCTGCTGACGTTGCCTCGCGAGCGGCGCGACCTGGTGCCCCGAGCGCGGGAGGTGTTCGTCAACCGCAACCTGCGCATGTCGAGCGTGGAGCTGATTGGCTTCGACATGGACTACACGCTGGCCATCTACCACATGCGCCGGCTGGAGCAGCTGTCGTTCGACATGACGCTGGCGAAGCTGGTGTCCGAGTACCACTACCCGCCGGTGGTGGGCAGCCTGCTCTACGACCACCACTTCGTGATGCGCGGGCTGGCGGTGGACCGGGTGAACGGGAACATCCTGAAGATGGACCGGTTCGGCCACGTGGGGCGCGCGTACCACGGGCTGCGTCCGCTGAAGCCGGAGGTGTGGCGCGAGCTGTACCGCAACAAGCGCGTGCGGCTGCGCAACCCGCAGTTCGCGTGGAACGACACGCTCTTCGCGCTGCCGGAGACGTGCCTGTTCGCGGGCATCATCGAGCTGCTGGAGTCGCTGGGGCACCGGGTGGATTACGGCAAGCTGTACGACGACATCCGCGAGGCCATCGACACGGTGCACCGGGACAACTCGCTCAAGCGCGAGGTGCGCAAGGACCTGGGGCGCTACGTGTTCCTGGACCCGGAGCTGGGGCCGGCGCTGCACAAGCTGCGCTCGGGCGGCAAGCGGCTGTTCCTGCTGACGAACTCCGCGTGGGACTACACGGACGCGGTGATGAAGTACCTGTTGGACGGGCAGCTGGCGGAGTACCCGAGCTGGAGGAACTACTTCGACGTGGTGGTGACGGCGGCGGGCAAGCCGGGCTTCTTCACGGAAGCGCGGCCGTTCCTGGAGCTGGACGCGTCCACGGAGGAAGGCCGCGTGGTGGGCGAGGCCACGTCGCTGGACCGCGGCAAGGTGTACTCGGGCGGCAACCTGGCGCGCTTCGAGGAGCTGACGGGCTACCGCGGAGAGAACATCCTCTACGTGGGCGACCACATCTACGGCGACATCCTGAAGTCGAAGAAGTCGTCGCTGTGGCGCACGTGCATGGTGGTGCAGGAGATTGAAGACGAGATCACCTACACGGACTCGCGGCAGGAGGAGATTGGCACCCTGTCGCAGGTGGAGGTGGTGCGCGAGCGTCTGGACGACGAGGTGAACCACCACAAGACGCTCTTGAACACGCTGGAGCGCAGGCTGGAGCGCGAGCCCTTGTCGGCGGAGGACCGGGCGGCGACGGAGGAGCTGCGCAAGCAGACGAAGTTCGAGCTGGACCGGATGCGCCGGGCGCTGAAGGACGCGAACGACATCGCGGACACGCTGGAGCAGGACGTGGAGGAAGGCTTCAACCCGTACTGGGGGCTGCTGTTCAAGGAGGGCAACGAGAACAGCCGCTTCGGGTACCAGGTGGAGCAGTACGCCTGTCTCTACACGAGCCGCGTGTCGAACTTCCTGCACCACTCGCCCATGCAGTACTACCGCTCGCCGCGAGACAAGATGCCGCACGAGCAGGCCGGTGCGCTGTCCGCCGCGCTGTCGCCCATGGGCGGTGAAGGGCCGCCGAAGGGCGCGGGGAAGGATTAGTACCCGTTCAGGAACGCGCATGCCGCCGGTACACCCCCGGCGGCATGCCCATGAACCGGCGGAACGCGCGATTGAAGGCGAACTCGGAGTCGTAGCCAACGCGCGCCGCGATCGCCGCGAGTCCTTCATCCCCCTGACGCAGCTGCACGGCGGCCTCCTGCATCCGCAGCCGCGTGAGGTACGCATGGGGCGCCATGCCGACCTCGGCCGCGAAGCGCCGCGCGAGTGTCGCCCGTGAGGTCCCCGCGCGGCGCGCCAGCTCGTCCACGCTCCAGTCCCGTCCGGGCTCGGAGTGCATCCACCCCAGCGCGCTGGCAAGCGTCCTGTCCCCCAATGCGCCCAGCCACCCCGCCTCACCCGGCGGCTGTGCATCCGCCCACGCGCGCAGCACCTGCACCAGCAGGACATCGAGAAGCCGGGACACGACCACCGACACACCGCGCTCGGCGCGCTCGTACTCCTGCTCCAACAGCGCCACCGTGGGCAACATGGCGCGAACAGCCTCGGAGTCCCCGCGCAGATGCACCCGCTCGGGCAACAGGCGTAGGACCGGATGTGCCATGGGCTCGTCGAAGGTGAAGAAGCCGCAGAGGAACCTCGACTCCGCCCCGGTACCGCCCGGCACGTGCACGGGCGCGTCACCGCGCTCCGCCAACCATTGCTCCAGCGGCACCTTCGGGGTGCGCGGAGCGTCCGACAGGGAGTGCCCATCTCCCCGAGGCAGCAGCACGACATCCCCGGGCCCCAGGGCGATGACCTGTCGCCCCTGTGCGAGATGCCCGCTCCCCGAGATGACGAGGTGAATGGTCGCCACGGCCGTCGGCGGGAAGCGCAGTCCCCAGGGAGCCCGCACCACGGTGCGACAGTAGAGCTGCCCTCGCAGCCGCGTGCGTTCGAGAATCTGCCCGAGGAGGTCGGAAGCACGGGAGCCGTTCATGCCCCCAAGCTATCAACACCCCTCCCGGC
>NZ_JABBJJ010000576.1 GCF_012933655.1 Pyxidicoccus fallax
CCGCCCCCGCCGCCCGCCGCTCCGCCCCGCGAGACGGTGCGCACCTCCAACCCGGACTCGCACACCGCGGAATTGCCCGGCGTGCCCGGCCGCGAGCTGCTCCTGCTGCGCCGGCTCACCGCCTTCAGCGAGCGCCTGCTGGGCATCTACGACGTGGAGCGCATCCTGGAGAGCCTCATGGACGAGGCCATCGAGGTGACGCGCGCCGACAAGGGCTTCCTCATCCTCATGGAGAGCGGCGAGCCACGCGTGCGGGTGGCGCGCAACGTGTCCCGGGAGAACATCGAGGACGCGGTGGAGAAGGACCGCATCTCCGACTCCATCATCGCCAAGGTGGTGAAGGAGCAGAAGCCGCTCATCGTGGCGGACGCGCTCGACTCGCCGGAGTTCAACAAGAGCGAGTCGGTGGTCAACCTCCGCGTGCACTCCGTCATGTGCGTGCCGCTCATGCACAAGGGGGATTTGTTCGGCGTCATCTACGTGGGCAATGACCGGCTGGTGAACCGGTTCGAGCCCAAGAGCGCGGACATGCTCACCATCTTCGCGGCGCAGGCGTCCCTCATCCTGCAGAACGCGATGCTGGTGAACGACCTCAAGCTGGACAACACCGAGCTGCGCCGCAAGCTGGAGGACCAGCGCTACGGCGACATCGTCGGCGCGTGCCAGGGCATGCGCGACGTGTACAAGCGCATCGACAAGATTGCCCCCACGGACATCTCCGTGCTCATCACCGGCGAGACGGGCACCGGCAAGGAGCTCATCGCCCGCGAAATCCACCGCCGCTCGCCGCGCACCAAGGGCCCCTTCATCACCATCAACTGCGGCGCGATTCCAGAGAACCTCCTGGAGAGCGAGCTGTTCGGCCACGTGAAGGGCGCCTTCACCGGCGCGGTGGCCACCAAGGGCGGCAAGTTCCAGGCGGCCATCGGCGGCACGCTGTTCCTCGACGAGATTGGCGAGATGCCCCTGCAGCTCCAGGTGAAGCTGTTGCGCGCGCTCCAGGAGAAGGTCGTCTACAAGGTGGGCGACAACCGCGGCGAGCCGGTGGACATCCGCGTGGTGGCCGCCACCAACAAGGTTCTCGAGGACGAGGTGAAGAAGAACACCTTCCGCGAGGACCTCTACTACCGCCTCAACGTCGTCACCCTGAAGCTGCCCCCGCTGCGCGAGCGCGGCGAGGACGTGGTGGTGCTGGGCCGCTTCTTCCTCCAGAAGTACGCCCGCGAGTTCAACTCCAAGGCCCGCGGCTTCACCCCGTCCGCCACCGTCTCCATGCGCAAGTACGGCTGGCCCGGGAACATCCGCGAGCTGGAGAACCGGCTGAAGAAGGCGGTGGTGCTCGCGGACAAGCCGCTGCTCGGCCCGGACGACCTGGACCTCAAGCCGGAGAACCTGGAGCCCATCATGCCGCTGCTCCAGGCCAAGGAAGAATTCCAGAAGCGTTACATCAACGAGGTGCTGGCGCGGAACAACGGCAACCGCACCAAGACGGCCAAGGACCTGGGCGTGGATCCGCGTACCATCTTCCGCCACCTGGAGAAGCTGGAGGCGGAGAAGTCGGGCCGGCCCCTGCCCCCGGAGGAGGGAGACGAGCTGCTCTAGGCGGGCGGCCCGCACGGACGATGGACGGCACGACTCGGCGATACGGGTGGACGGCGCTGGTGGTGGTGGCCGCCTGCGCGGCGACCGGCTGCCTCATCCCCCAGGACGACACGATGATGGCGGGCGTGCCCGGGCAGAAGAACCGGCCGCCGCGCATCATCGAGAGCCTCGTGTCGCCCCAGCAGCGCGTCATCTCCGACTTCGGCGCCCACCAGTGCGACCTCACCTTCGAGGTGGTGGCCGAGGACCCCGACCTGGACGACCGCCTCAAGGTGCTCTGGTACCTGGACTACAACCCGCAGGACCCGTCGGGCCCCTACCGGCAATACGACCTGTCCAACATCACCCAGGACCCGCTGCGCTCGGACCGGGGCTCGCTGCTCATCAGCCTGTCGTCCGCCAACAGCCCCCTGGGCACGCCGGGCACGCACCTGGTGGAGGCGCTCGTCAGCGACTGGTCGGTGAATGACCGGGTGGTGGAGCCGAGAACCGTGCCGATGCCGGACGGCACCTTCATCGAGGACCCGGGCTTCATCGTCACGTACTCGTGGGTGGTGAATACCGTGCAGGGGGACTGCCGGTGAGTCCGCGCCTGGTGGCGCTGGCGCTCCTGGCGGCGCTGTGGGGCGCCGGGTGCGCCCTGCTGGAGGAGGAGCCGGACCCGAGCCAGCTCGTGTGCCGCTCGGATGCCGAGTGCGCGGTGAACGAGGTGTGCTTCCCGGACGGGTGTGGCGACCCGGGGCGGGACATCGTCGTGGAGGTGACGCCCAACCCGCACGCCCGCCAGCATGCTCAGGACTTCCGGGTGGACCGGGTGCGGCCGGAGCTGAACCTGGAGCTCTTCGACCCCGCCCACGTGCGGGGCCGGGTGGTGCGTGCCACGTCGCTGCCGGCTCCGGACGGCGGCACCGTCATGCGGCCGTACTCGGAGCCCCTGCACCTGCGCGCCGAGGGCGAGAGCCTGCTCTTGCCGGGCGTGTCGCGCTGGTACGAGGCGGAGCTGGTGCCCATCAACGGCGGCTGGGAGCTGCCGGTGGGCACGGGCGACTACACGGTGACGCTGACGGCCGAGGATTCGCAGGTGCCACCGGTGCGAGGCGCCAGCGTCGTGGAGCCCGGCGCCCAGGTGCCGCTGGAGCTGGTGCTGCCCGCGCCGGACGCGGTGGTGCGGCTGAGCGGCCGGGTGTCGAGCCAGGGCCAGGTGCTGGTGGACGCGGACCTGCGCGTCCAGGCGCTGGACACGGACTCGACGCCGCTGTCCCAGCGCGTGCCGGTGACGCGGGGCACGGGGGACTTCACGCTCGTCATGCCCCGCGAGGCGGCGCGGCGCCCCGCCATCCTGGTGCGGGTGACGGCCATGGGCGAGGCGCCCTGGGTGCCGCAGAAGACCTTCACGGTGGACCCGCGCGCGCCGCTCACGCAGCCGCTGGAGCTGGGCGACTTCGGCGCGCCGGTGCGCGTGACGGGCCGGGTGGTGGGCCTGGACGGCCGGCCGGTGCCGGGCGCCACCGTGGCGCTGCGCGGGCGGGTGGGCGGAGGCGGCACGTTCCACGGCCCGCTGGCCACCACCAGCCCCGAGGGGCGCTTCGCGGTGGACACCCTCCCGTCCGCGCCGGGAGACACGCTGTCGCTGGTGGTGGTGCCTCCCCTGGGCGCCACCGCGGGCCTCACCGTGCAGCCCGTGGAGGTGCCGCGCACCGGCGCCGTGCTGCCGGACGTCGTCTGTCCGGACCGGCGCATCGTCGAGGGCACCATCCTCCTGCCCAGCGGCACCCACCCCGCGCCCGGCGTGCGCGTGGCGGTGGAGCCCATCGCGGAGATTCCCGGCTGGCCCCGCCCCCCCGGCGGCGGCGAGGCGCTGGGCGCCACCGACGACGAGGGCCTGTGGCGGCTGCGGTTGGACCCGGCCGTCTACCGCGTGGACTTCCTGCCGGCGGAGAACCTGCCGCGCGTCACCCGCGTCATCACCGTGCTGCCCGGCGAGGACGCCACGGTGCAGCGGCTGGCGACCTTCAACCTGCAGCGCGGCCGCACCCTCTCCGGAAGGGTGACGGACGGCTCCGAGGCCCTGCCCTACGCCTCCATCCGCTTCTACCGGGCGGTGACGCTGGAGGGCCGGCCCATGTCCGTGCTGCTGTCCCAGACGGTGTCGGACCACCTGGGCCGCTACAAGGCGCTGATACCGGTGCGCTGACGCTCAGGGCAGCCGGCCGGCGCCCGGGTCCTGGCGCGCGGTGGCGAAGGCGGCGTGCAGCGCGTCCACCGCGCCGCCCACCTCGCCCGCGTACTGCACGGCGTGGATGGTGTAGAGGTCCTGCACCGTCTCCAGGCGGCGGTACACCGCGCGCAGGCGCTCGCGCTCACGGGACTCGAGGCCGCACATGGACTCGCGCTGGCGCAGCCGCTCGAGCCACTCTGTCCGGAAGCGCATCCACTCGCGGTCCACGTCCCGCGCGGGCTGCACGCGCACCAGCTTCTCGCGCCCCGACTCCAGTTCCTTCCACAGCGCCTGCGCGCCATCCAGGCATTCGCGGAAGGTGAGCAGCTCGGCCGCGTTGGGCGGCCGCTCCGGCGTCATGGCGGCCACGGAGCGGGCCACGCTCCAGAGAATCCAGACGGAGAAGATGGTGGTGAGGAGGATGTACACCCCGTACGCGCCACCACGAAAGCGGCGGAAGCGGGGATCTTTCCGAGGGTCGGGAGCGGACACGGGGTCCAGGTCTTACGACCGTGGACCCCGCGTGGCAACGCTTCCGTGTCCCCCACCGTTGTCCGGTGGGGGGATGGGACGGGACGGCCGGGGACTACTGGCC
>NZ_JABBJJ010000577.1 GCF_012933655.1 Pyxidicoccus fallax
CCGCCCACCCGCGCCGCCATGTCCGCCGCCACCGGGCTCCCCGTGGCCGCGAAGGCCGCCGCCACCCGCTGCCTCGCGGCCGGGCCCCAGCTCTCCGCCAGGAGCCCCTCCGCGCCCGCGCACACGCGCGACTGCCACGCCACCACCCCGCCCACCGACGCCACCAGCGCCGCCGCGGCCACCGCGCCCGCGCCCAGCCGCCGCCGCTTCGCCAGGTGCTGTTCCTGCGACAGCGCCTCCCGCAGCTCCGCCATGGAGGCGAAGCGGCCATCCGGCTCCAGCGCCAGGCCGCGCATCACCGCGCGCCGCACCCACGTGGGCACCTTCGTGTCGCGTGGGGGCTCGTGGATGGGCGAGGGCACCTGCAGCGGTCTCGCCAGCGCCCGGGTCCCCTCCGGGTCCTCCGCCGAGGGGCGCGCCGACTTCGCCGCCTTCGACAGCGCGTCCGGGTCGAAGGGGCGCGTCCCGTAGAGCGCGCGGTACAGCGCGGAGCAGAAGCTGAACTGGTCCGAGCGCGCGTCCACCACCTCGCCGCGGAACTGCTCGGGCGACATGAAGGGCGGCGTGCCCATCACCGCGCCGGCCTGGGTCAGCGGCTCGTACAGCGGCGAGGCCAGCTCCGCTCCGGGCGGCAGGGCCTCCCGCTCCCCGTCCTCCCGCCACGGCGCGTCCACCGGCCGGGCCAGCCCGAAGTCGGTGACGAAGACGCGCCCGTCCCGGCCCACCAGCACGTTGGTGGGCTTGAAGTCTCGGTGCACCAGCCCCGCCGCGTGCGCCGCCTCCAGGCCGCGCCCCGCCGCCAGGTACGTCTCCAGCACCTCGCGCCACGAGCGCGGCTTCGCCTTGAGCCAGTCGCGCAGCGTGCCGCCCTCCACCAGCTCCATGGTGACGAAGACCTGCCCGTCCCACGTCCCCACCTCGAACACGGGGATGACGTTGGGATGGGAGATGCGCGCCATGGCCTGCGCTTCACGGAGCAGCCGCGTGCGCCCCGCCTCCAGGTCCGCGTCCGGCCCCGTCACGCGGAGCAGCTTCAGCGCCACCTTGCGGTCCAGGTCCGGGTCATAGGCCGCGTACACCACGCCCATGCCCCCCTGCCCCAGGAGCTTCAGCGGGATGAACCGGCCCACGCGCGCACCGAGCGGCGAGCCTCGCGCCTCGCCCCCGTCGCGGCCCGTGTGGTACCGCGACGTCCCTGGCGCGCTGGGCGGCGCGGCCCCCTCGCCACGAGAGCCCTTCAGCCGCGGCGCCGGGGCCGCGCCGTCCGCCCGCGAGCCCCCCGTGTCATCTCGGTCGACCATATGACCAATGTATCGGTCATTTCCCGAACTCCGTTCCTTCGAGCGTGTGCGGGTTTTCCCGTATCTGGTCAAGGATTGGACAGTGGCCTTCAACTTCTTCTGCAACAAGAAACAGGGCCCAATCGATAATGCGCGCAGGCGAAGAAATTCGGGGAGGGACCGCCATGCCCATCAATCTCAGCATCTTCTTCCGCCAGTCCTCATGGATGAAGGAGCAGCGGGGCACGCCCGAGGGGCGGGGCCTCACGCCAGCGCCGCGGCAGGCCGTCGCCCCCAGGCCGGTGGTGCGCTCCGATGTGTCGCCGGATGGACGGGACTCCTTCGAGGCCGGTCCGGCGATGCGGCGGGGCCTGCCCCAGCTCAACGGGCCGGGCCGGTCATGGTCCACCATCGAGTCCTCCCGGGGCCACCCCTCGCTCATGAACGAGGCGGCGCAGGCGCAGCGGAAGAATGGCTGGGCCATCGAGCAGGCCGCCGTCGCGCAGAGCACCCTGGAGGGAGGCTGCGGCGAGGCGAGCCTGGCCTTCATCCACGGGGCGAGCCTCGGGGCGGACGGCGTCCAGGGGCCCCAGCCGCAGGAGCCCACGCTGTTCCGGCCCAGCCCCTACGGCGTCGCCACGCAGGGGCTCATTCCCGGTCAGCCGCAGGTCAACCTGGACGACGGCACCACGGCCCAGGAGATGGGGGTGATGCTGGGCGGCATGGGCATCAACGTCACCCAGGGCCTGGAGACGTGTGATGCCGCGGCCATGAGCAACACCATGCGCAATGGCCAGTACATGATGGCGATGGTGGACTCCAACGCCCTGCTCAACGCGGCGCTCGGCCCGGACGAGCAGCTGCCCGTGCCCGGCGAGCTGCACTGGGTGACCATCGACGGCTTCAACTCCGGCGGGACGGCGGACCCCTCGGACGACATGTACCGCGTGAAGGACCCCGTCCACGGCGAGTACTGGGTGTCCGCGAAGGACTTCCAGCAGGCCGTGGAGCAGGGCAAGCAGCGCCACGGCGGCGGCGGCATCCTCACGCTGGAGAAGCGTCAGGACGCCGACACGCAGGAGGAGCGCGGCTGGCTGGCGCGGGAGAACGCCCAGCGCACGTCCCACTTCAGCAAGGCCGGCGGCCATGGCAGCCGCCGCCGGAGCATGGGCGAGTCCAGCTAGGGACTCGCGGCGGCTACTCCTTCTCGATGTCGCGGTCCCACAGCTGGACGCGGGTGTTCGCGTCCTGCAGGCGCTTCGTCAGCTCCGCGGCGATGGCCACCGAGCGGTGCTTGCCGCCCGTGCACCCCAGCGCCACCGTGAGGTACGCCTTCCCCTCCTTCTGGTAGCGCGGGAAGAGGAAGCGGCAGAGGTCCACGACCTTCTCGAGGAACTGCTGCGTCTCCTCGCGGTCCAGCACGTACGCGGCCACCTTCGGCACCTTGCCCGTCAGCCCCTTCAGCTCCGGGACGAAGTACGGGTTGGGCAAAAAGCGCACGTCCAGCACCAGGTCCGCCTGCGGCGGCACCCCGTACCGGTACCCGAAGGACATGATGGACAGGCTGGGCCCCGCCGCCGGCTCCGGGCTGAAGCGCGCCTGCACCATGCGCTTCAAGTCGTGCACGTTGAGCGCGGACGAGTCGATGACCTGGTCGGCCAGCTCGCGCAAATCCCGCAGCTCCTCGCGCTCCATCTTGATGCCTTCGGCGACGGTGCCGCTGGGCGCCAGGGGATGGCGGCGGCGCGTCTCGCTGAAGCGGCGCATGAGGCTGTCATCGCTGGAGTCCAGGAAGAGGACCTCCACCTGGTGGCCGGCGCGGCGGACCTCCGCCAGCATGCGCGGGGCGTCCTTGAGGAAGACGCCCTCCCGCACGTCCACCACCAGCGCCATGCGCTCGATGTTGCCGCCGCCGGCCAGCTCCGTGAGCTTGGGCAAGAGCAGCACCGGCAGGTTGTCGATGCAGAAGAACCCCGCATCTTCCAGCGCTCGGATGGCCGTGGACTTTCCGGAGCCGGACATGCCGGTGATGACGACGATTTGCTTCGCGGGCGCGGTCACTCGACCTCTTCTCCCAAGGTGCGGCGCATCGCTCCTTCGGCGATGGCCCTGTTGAGCCGCTCGGCGAACTCTCGCGCCGAGTGGTGACCCTGCAGCTTCAGCAACTGATTCCGGGCGGCCACCTCGATGATGGTCGCCATGTTACGGCCGGGGCGAACGGGGACGACCGACAGCGGAATGTCGACTCCCACAATCTGCAGGTGTTTGTCGTCCACACCCAAACGGTCGTACTCCTGCTGCGGGTCCCATTCCTGCAATTCAATGACTAATTCAATCTTCTTCTGCTCACGGACCGCGGCAACCCCGAAGAGGTCCTTGATGTTGATGATGCCCAGGCCGCGGATCTCCATGTGGTGCTTGATGACGGGGTTGCCGGCCCCGTAGACGGCGCCCTTGCGGCGGATGACGTCCACGATGTCGTCCGCGACGAGGCGGTGGGCGCGCATCACCAGGTCCAGGGCAATCTCGCTCTTGCCGATGCCGCTCTTGCCCAACAGCAGGATGCCCACGCCGAACACGTCCATCAGCACCCCGTGCAGGCTGCTGGACTCGGTGAGCGCCTCCTCCAGGAAGGTCTGCACGCGCATGATGAACTCGCTGGACAACAACGGCGTCTTCATCAGCGCCAGGCCCGAGTTCTCACACGCGGACACGAGGGCGGAGGGGATGTCCAGCTCCTTGGTCACCACCACGCACGCCAGGTCCTCCTCGCCGAAGAGCTTGGCGAGCGACTCGCGCTGGCGCTCCTCGGGCAGCGTGCGCAGGTAGGAGATTTCGGTGTTGCCGAACACCTGGACGCGGTGGGGGTGGAGGTGCTCGGTGAAGCCCGCCAGCGCCAGGCCCGGCTTCTGGATGCGCGACGAGTCGACGGTGCGCGACAGGCCACCACCTCCGGCGACCAGCGTCAGGCGCAGGTCGTAGTCGCGGTCCTCCAGGAGCTGGGAAATGCGGATGGATTTCATCGTCAGGACGTGGATATCACCGGAGCGCCCTTTTGAGGTGCCCGCAGACAGTGCCCCCCGTCCCGCCACCCAC
>NZ_JABBJJ010000578.1 GCF_012933655.1 Pyxidicoccus fallax
CGGGACGATGGAGGGACTCCAGGTCTCGGGCGTCGCCAACGTGGCCGGCGGCGAGGTGCTCGGGCTCCAGGCGGCGGTGGGCGGCAACCTCGCGTTCGCGGGAGGCACGGGCGCGCAGCTCTCCGCCGTCTTCAACATCGCGGAAGGGGCCTATACGGGGTGGCAGCTCAGCACCACGGCGAACCGGGCGACGTCGGACTTCCGGGGGCTCCAGAGCGCCCTGGGCATCAACCTGTCGGAGCGGCTCGCGGGCGCTCAGTTGGGGCTCATCAACATCTCGGGGGATGTCTCCGGGGTGCAGCTGGGGCTCATCAACGTGGCGGCGAACGTGCGCGGGATGCAGCTGGGGCTCATCAACATCGCGGACGACGTGTCGGTGCCCATCGGCATCTTGAGCATCGTGCGCAAGGGACGGCTCGCCTTCGAGGCCTCGGCGGACGACTTCGCGCCGCTGTCGGTGAGCATCAAGACGGGTGGCCGCACGGTGTACGTGCTGGTGACGGAAGGTGTCCGGCTCAAGGAGCGTGAGGCGCACACCTTCACGCTGATGGGGCTGGGGGTGCACCTCCCGCTGGGGGCGGAGGAGCAGTACTACCTGGACGTGGACCTCGCGACGCAGTTCATCGGCTCGGAGGGGCTCGGCTCGCTGAGCCGGCTGCGGGTCATGGCGGGCTGGGAGCTGAAGCGGCGCCTGGCCCTCTTCGCGGGCGTGTCGCTCAACGCCTACGAGCCGAACGACAACGAGGAGAACCCGGACGCCGGCCTTTGGCTCAAGCCCCGGTGGAAGCTGGGGCGAGGACCGGACTCGACGCGGGTGTGGCCGGGGTTGCTGCTCGGCGTGCGTATCTGAGGGGCTTCGCCCAGGACACGCGGACCCACACGGTGCGGGGCACTGTCCGGCGGTGGACGGCGCCCCGTGCCGTATCTCATGGTGAGAGTGGGAGGGCGTTCATGCATTCCGGGGTGAATCGCGCGGCAATGTTGGTCTTGCTGGTGGGGTGTGCCTCCAACACGCCGGCACCAGGCGTGCCCGGGAACCATTGGCGTACGGGCAATCATGTCCACGTGCGCGGGCCTTGGGATGCCATCCAACCTTCGAGCAACGTCGATGAGGTCATCGACCAGTTGTGTCCTGCCATCATGAAGTTGCCACGTGCTCAGGACCGTGAGTACGGCCAGGAATACTGCGGAGCCATCTACTCCTTGGGCGAAGGCACGTACTACGCCAGCATGCCGTCACCGTTGGGAGAGCCAGTGCCCGTGGGCCCCGCGAAGCAGAAGAAGTGCATTCCACCGCGTCATGTCGTCGACGAGCGCGGACGTCCTGTCATCCTCGGGGACTTCCACAGTCATCCTTGGTCCCCGTCGCCCATGAGTCCCGCCGACCGGATTGCCGCGACGCAGATCTGGAGCATTCGCATCCAGTTCGACCGTGCCTGCACCGTCATGAAGCTCATCCCCTATCTCGACAGCGATGAGCGCCCCGGTGAGGTCTACCTGCGCAAGGACAAGAACTGGAAACTGGTGGGTGTCATCAGGCCGGAGGACAAGAGGTACGGTCTGGTGACGGCGGTAGGGGACGAATGACCCACGACGTGCGGACTCTTCGAGCGAGGAACCATCCATGAAGCACGCACTTCCGGCCTTTCTCCTGCTCCTTCCTGCCTGTGCGCTGTTTCAACGACCACCTCGTCCGGTCCATGCGCCAGCAGCGGAAACCGCAGGTGTGGAGTTCCCCCTGGCGCTTCCACTCGATGGCCGGCAGGTCGTCGGCGGCACCATGTTGAAGGCCATCCAGTTGGCGATGGACGACTATCTTCCGTGGGACCGGAAGCTCCCATCGGGAGCGACTCCGCTCCAGGAATGTCTCTCCCGGCGTGAATCCTACGACGTCGCTGCGGCACCGGGTTCGGAAGCCATCATGTACGTCAGCATCATCCCCAATGCGGAGGCTTGCGACATCGGCGGGCCTCCCATCCTGGATGTGGGTGCCAACTACGTCATCGACACCCGGGGCTGGCGCATCCTGCGGGTACAGCAATAGCCGTTCGCCTCACCCCTGCAGCAGCCACTCCAGCAGCGCCTGCGCCGCGTCCACGTGGACGAAGTGTCCGGCGCCCGGGAGCGTGGCCACGGGGCATCCGGCGGCGACCATGCGCTCCGCGTCGGCGTCCGACACGTACTTCGCCCGGCCGCCGCGGATGCAGCGCATGGGCGGCCGGCCCTGGCGCTCCACGGCCTCCCACAGGTCCGTGCCATTGACGCGCGAGTGCAGGTCCGCGAGCGCCTGCCGGTCGAACCGCCAGCGCACGCCATCCGGCTCGGTGTGCAGGTTCATCAGCAGCCAGTCCGCGAGGTGCTCGGACAGGCCACGTCCCGTCAACTCCGCGCGCATGGCCCGGCGGCTCTCCGCGCGTGGCGGCGCCTGGAGGAGCACGCCCAGCACCATGCCGCTCTCCGACAGATTCCCCGGCACGGGGCCCGGAGTGATGTCCAGCAGGGTGACGCTCCGCACGGCCTCGGGAACATGGAGGCTGCCAGCGAGCGACACCCGTCCTCCCAGCGAGTGCCCCACCCAGTCGAACGGACCGGTGACGCCGCGGGAGCGCACGGTGTCCACCACGTCGCGAGCCAGCGTGAACAGGTCCGAGGTCGGAGGCAGAGCGGGGGAGGTGCCATGACCGGTGAGGTCGGGGAGCAGGAAGCGGCGCTTGGGGTCCGCCGCGCTCCAGGAAGTGGCCAGGGTGCGCAGGTTGCGGCCCGTGCCGAGGAAGCCATGCAGCATGACCGTGGCCACCTCGCCCTCACCGACCTCGAAGCATTCGAGCACCATCGTCCGTCCCATGCCTTTCCATCCGCGCACCGTGAGCCTTGACCTGGGGCGGACCGTGCCGCTTCATACCGCGAACCCACTTCCTGACGAGGTCTCTCCGCGTGACGACCGTCTCCCTGTTGCTCCTCGTACTCGCCGCCGCCCCTGCGGGTACACCCGCAGCGGACCCGAAGGCGGCCGTGGCCGCCGTGCTGGATGACTGGCACAAGGCGGCTGCCGCCGCGGACGAGCCGCGCTACTTCGGCCACTTCACGGCGGACGCGGTGTTCCTCGGCACGGACGCCACGGAGCGCTGGTCCCGCGACGAATTCCGCGCCTGGGCGAAGCCGTACTTCTCCAAGGGCAAGGCCTGGAGCTTCAAGCCGGTGTCGCGTCACATCACCCTGTCGAAGGACGGCAGCCTCGCCTGGTTCGACGAGGCGCTGGACACGCCCAACCTGGGCCCGAGCCGGGGCAGCGGCGTGCTGGTGAAGGAGGGCACCACCTGGAAGATCGCCCAGTACAACCTGTCCGTGCCCATCCCCAACGACATCATGGGCGAGGTGACGAAGCGCATCGCCGCCTACGAGAAGGCACTGGCGGCGCCGAAGGATGCGCCCGCGGCACCGAAGGCTCCGGCGCCCGCGCCCACGAAGAAGTAGCCCTGCTGGGGAGGAGCGATAGGCGGGCATCGCTGCGAACACAGTCGCTCTGATGTTTTGGGTTTGCTCCATGCGCTGGAGCGCCATGCTCGCCTCCTCTGCTCCCACTTGGGGGGGCCGCGCGCCATCCTTGCGGCGGGTCTGGCAAGCTGCCAGCTTGGTCTCATGCTCGGGTTTCTCCGCCGTCTGTTCGGCCGCCAGCCCACCGCCAGGCCGCCCCCGCCGCCGCAGCTCGGCCCCTGGGGCAAGGGTTGGAAGGTGCTGGTCTTCCGCTACACCGACGGCGATCGCGAAGAACTCCATGTGCTCGCGCCCGTCGACGGGTACTCGTTCGACTGGGAGGTGTTGCGTCCCCACGTCAGAGGCGAGCCCTGGCCACCGCTCCGGCACGAGCCTGGCCACAAGACCGCCGTCCTGGGCTGGAAGGGTCACCATACCTTCCTCGACGTCGGCGACGGCGAGCCCATGCGCATGAGCTTCGGCGACCTGATCCCGGGCCGGTTTGGGGCCGGAGCCGGCTCCAGCCGCTGCGCCGTGCTGGAGGACGTGCGGGACGCCGTGTTCTAGTACTACTTGGCTGGCTGTGTATGCCGTCTACCCGGAGGCGGCCGCGGTCGAGCGGGGCCCGTTTCTCGAAGCGCTGCTCAACCTCGTCTGCCTCGCCATGGCGTGGGTGTGGTTGCGTCCGACGGAGGACGGGACGGCGCGGCGCCAAGACGTGTGGGCAGGGGTGCTGCTCGCCACCGCGTGCGCCATCAAGCTGACGGCGGGCGTCTGGGTGCTCGCGGCGGTCTGGGCGCGCGGAGTCGCGGGTGAGGGCCGGCGCGTCATGAGGACGGTGGGGACC
>NZ_JABBJJ010000579.1 GCF_012933655.1 Pyxidicoccus fallax
CGGGGCCTTACGACGTCCTGGCTGAATCAGGCGCGACGTTGTGCAGCCCGGCTTTCACTCCGCTGCCGCAGGACTCCTTCCATGACGTCGCTCGTCAGGCCCTGACCCGACTTCGCTGAAGGAGGTTAGCGCTCTCGCGTCTTGGGTCCCGGAGGGCCGGTGCCTCGCGGGCCGGCCCGCCGGCTCGGGACGCGAGACGGGGGGTTTGTCCGCTTCTGGGATGCCACGTTCCACGTCCGGACACGCACGGCGGGTCCGAGCGGCGCGCCCCGGGCCGGGCGGCCGGGTGGGAAGTGGCGCTAGAGTTGCAGTGCTTCTGGCGCCCCCCATGTCCCAGCTCCTCCAGGACGTTCGTCTGTCCCTGCGCCGGATGCGGCGCGAGTTCGCCTTCACCTTCGTTGTCGTGGCCACGCTCGCGCTGGCCATTGGCGCGACGACAGCCGTCTTCAGCGTGGTGTACCAGGTGCTGCTGCGGCCGCTGCCATACCCGGAGCCGGCGCGGCTGGTGCGCCTGTTCCAGTCGACGCCGCAGCGCGAGCGCATGGGCGTGTCGCTCCTGGCCGTCCAGGCCTGGCGTGAGCGCGCGCACGCGTTCCAGGGCATCGAGGGCCTGACGCTGCGCGACTTCACGCTCCTCGGAGACGGGCCGGCGGAGCGCGTGCGCTCGGCGCGGGCGACGGCGGGGCTGCTGCCACTCCTGGGCGTGCGGCCGGTGCTGGGGCAGGCCTTCGGCGCGGAGTCGGAGGTGCCGGGGAGAGATCAGGTGGTCCTGCTCGGCCATGGCCTGTGGCAGCGCCGCTTCGGGGGACGCCCGGACGTGGTGGGCCGGACGCTGCTCCTCGACGGCAACGTCTACACGGTGCAGGGGGTGCTGCCCGCGGACTTCCGCTTCGCCCCGGACGTGGACCTGTGGACGCCGCTGGCCCCGAACCCCGCCGTGTCCGCGGAGGAGGAGCCGGCGCGCATCTTCATGCGGGTGGTGGCGCGCCTTCGCCCTGGCGTCACGGTGGACGCGGCCCGGTCCGAGCTGGAGGCACTGGCCGCGTCGCTGGCGCGCGAGCCCGCGTACGCGGAGCTGCCCGCGGGCGCGCGACTGCTGCCGCTGCACGCGCACATGGTGGAGAAGACGCGGGAGCAGCTCTGGCTGCTGGCGGGCGTGGTGGCGCTGGTGCTCCTCGTGGCGTGCGCCAACGTGGCCAACCTGCTGCTGGCCCGGGCCAGCGCGCGGGAGCGGGAGGTATCGGTGCGCGCCGCCCTGGGCGCGGGCCGGGCGCAGTTGATGCGGCAGTTCCTGGTGGAGAGCGGGTTGCTGGCACTCGCGGGCGGCGCCTCGGGGCTGGTGCTGACGCTGTGGGGCATGGACCTGATGCGCGCGCTGATGCCGGGCGAGGTGCTGCCGGCGGAGGCGGTGCGGCTGGAGCCGCACGTGCTGGCCATCGCCGCGCTGCTGTCGCTGCTCACCAGCTTCATGTTCGGTCTGGTGCCGGCGATGCGGGCCGCGCGGGCGGATGGGCGCGGAGCGCTCGGAGGGCTTCGTGGGGGCCGGGGTGCCACGGGGCAGGGCAGGGCGCGTGCCGCGCTGGTGGTGGCGCAGGTGGCGCTGGCGCTCGTGCCGCTGGTGGGCGCGGGGCTGATGCTGCGCACGCTCCACTCGCTGTACCAGGTGCCGCTGGGCTTCGAGCCTCGCGGCATCACCGTCGCGGACGTGTTCGTCCCCCGCGAGAAGTACCGCGACGATGCGTCCCGGCGGCTCGTGCTCGAGTCGCTGCTGGAGCGGGTGCGGGGGGTGCCGGGCGTGGAGTCCGCGGGCCTGGCCAGCACGGTGCCGCTGTGGGGACGCACCGGCGTGGCGTCGGTGCTGCTGCCCGGCGAGGACGAGGCCGTGGCGAAGACCCGCGAGCTGGCCCTCTTCCGCACCGCGACGGACGGCTATCTCGCCACCCTGGACATTCCCGTGAAGGAGGGGCGGGGCATCGAGCCCACGGACCGGCAGGGCACCGCGCCGGTGGCGGTCGTCAACGAGGCCTTCGCCCGGCGCTACTTCCCCGGCCGGAGCGCGGTGGGGCAGCGGGTGAAGCTGGCGCTCGACGGCGAGGACTTCCGCGAGGTGG
Organism: Pyxidicoccus fallax; assembly: GCF_012933655.1. GTDB lineage: Bacteria > Myxococcota > Myxococcia > Myxococcales > Myxococcaceae > Myxococcus > Myxococcus fallax. The sequence continues at coordinate 2,112 of NZ_JABBJJ010000579.1, forward strand.
TGGGCGTGGTGGGCGACGTCCACCACGACAGCCTGGGCGAGGAGCCGGACGCGGAAATCTACATGCCCGCGGGCCAGTTCCCGGTGCTCTACATGCTGCTCACCGTGCGCTCCACGCAGGACGCGGCCACGCTGGCGCCCGTCATCCGCGAGCAGCTGCGCGCGGTGGACCCGGACATGCCGCTGGTCCAGGTGCGCTCCATGGTGGACGTGGTGGATGCGAGCCTGGGGCGCACGCAGGTGCTGGGGACGCTGCTGGCGACGCTGGCCGTGCTGGGGCTGGTCCTGGCGGGAGTGGGGCTGTACGGCGTGCTGGCGTACTCGGTGAGCCAGCGCACCCGGGAGCTGGGCATCCGTGTCGCGCTGGGCGCCACGGACGGCCAGCTGGTGTGGCTGGTGGTGGGGCACGGCCTGCGGCTGGCCGCGGTGGGCGTGGTGCTGGGCCTCGCGGGTGCGGCCGTGCTCGCGCGGAGCCTGTCCGGCCTGCTGTACGGCGTGGGCGCGTTCGACGTGTTCACCTTCGTCGCGGTGCCGTCGCTGCTCGGTGCCGTGGCGCTGCTGGCGAGCTGGCTGCCCGCCCGCCGCGCCCTGAGCGTGCCACCCCACGAGGCGCTGCGCGCGGAGGACTGAGCCTCCGCCCGCGCGCTCACGGCCTCAGGGGCAGCGCACCACGCCGATGTCCGAGGTGCGCGTGCCCGTGCCGCCGCTGAGCGTGCTGCCCGAGTGGGCGCCGCACGTGGCCCAGGCCCTGACGGCGGTGGGCGGATTGAAGGGATTGAAGGGGCCGATCCAGAAGGAGCCCCGCTCCACCTTCTCCGAGTTGTTGGCGCTGCTGCTTCCCCCGCTGAAGGCGGTGCCGAGCAGGTCCACGTAGGTGACGCCCACCCGCATCGAGTGCGACTCGCCCACCTGCCGCGTGCAGACCCAGGGAATGAAGCCCCTCCAGCAGAAGAAGCGCTCCGTGCGCGTGCCGCCGCTGACGCGCTCGGTGACGCTGTTGGTGAGGTGGAAGAGGGTGTGCACGTTGATGGAGTAGCCGCGGATGCAGAAGCCCGAGGCGTTGCAGAAGGTGCCGGTGCCGACGGCCGCTTCGCTCACGGTGTCCGACACGGCCTTTCCCTCGACACGGTCGACCGGCGGAATCTTGACGTCTCCGCAGAGCTCCGGGCGCACGCAGATGCGCTCATCGCCGACGTGGATGTAGCCCTGGAGCCCTCCGAGGAACGCGCCCACGGGGTTGATGACGTCGTGCACGGACTTCGTCTCACCGTCCACCAGCACCGGCGCTCCGGCCATGGCGTAGTCGCCGCTGACGCCCTCCAGCTCGCCCGTCTTCGGGTGGTAGTGCACGCGGGCGTTGAGCTTCGTGTGCGCGAACTCCGCGAACTCCTTCCAGTCCCCGAACCGCATCGGCTCCGGACTGGCTGGCTGGAACACCACCTTGTCGCCCGTGGCGTCGAAGCGCACCTGGCCGGGCTTGTCGACGCTGAAGACGGTGGCCGTTGGTGCGCCCGGAAGCGCCTCCTCCGCGAAGGCTTGGATATCGCCGAACTCCACGTCGGCGGGCGGCGCCTCCTCCGTGTCCCCACACGCGGTGGTGAGCGCCGTGAGCCACACGAGTCCTGTGACGAGCTGCGTCCCTGAAAACCTCATGGTGATTCCCCCTTTTCCCGCTCGGATGGATGCCTGGGTTTCATGCGGGCTGATGTCTCAGCAACCCAGGGCGGGTCACACCTGCCTCCGGTGTGACCTGAGGAATGCTCCCCGGAGCTGTGCTCTGCCTCCAGTTTTCTACTGAGGGTGTGGGCGAGCAGGCCAGATCAATCCAGGCCATGGCAGTCGGCGGGGGACATTCAGTAAGACCCGACTAGCCAGAACGCATCCCGCGCGCGCTCCCCCCATGTCCCAGCCCCGAACCCTCATCGACCTCCTGGAAGAGCGAAGCCTCACGCGTCCCGAGCATCACCTCTACACGTTCCTGGAGGACGGCACCGGAGAGGGGACCGCGCTGACGCGCGGCGAGCTGTACTCACGCGCCCGTCGCATCGGCGCGGCGCTCCAGCAGATGGCTCCCGCGGGCGAGCGCGCGGTGCTGCTGTATCCGCCCGGCGCCGACTA
>NZ_JABBJJ010000057.1 GCF_012933655.1 Pyxidicoccus fallax
GTCAGATGTGCATAAGAGACAGGGTAGAAGCCTCGCAGGTCGTCCACGCGCTGGCCGAGGTAGTACGTCTCGTCGTCCTTCATGGACAGCGGCCAGCCGTGGTCGAGCGCCTCGCTATCGATGAGGACGGTTTCCGCGCCCAGGACTCCCGCTTCGTGTGCAACCGCCGCGCACTGCGGGTCATTGCCGTCACCGAAGATGCCGATTCTCAAGGACTCTCCCCCCTGGCCGACGCGGGCTCGCTCGATTTCGCCGCGCGTACAGGCAACTACAACGGCGAGCCTCCGACAATCCAGGTGTCTACAGAGGGGGCATTCCGTGACCAAGATTCCCAAGGGCCCATCGTTCATCAAGTACGAGGTCCCCAAGCCACCGGAGCGTGGGGACTGCATCAAGCCTCCCGCTGGCGGCATGACGACGAAGGCGCTCGGCGAGGAGGGGAGCATCAAGCCTCCTCCGGGCGGTGGGATGACCACCAAGGCGCTCGGGGAAGAGGGCGGCGGGCCCAAGCCTCCCGGCGGCGGGATGACCACCAAGGCGCTCGGGGAAGAGGGCGGCGGGGGTCCCAAGCCTCCTGTCACGACGCGCGGGATTGGTGAGGAGGGCGGGACGAAGCCTCCTCCGGGCGGCGGTGTCACCACGCTGGCCGTGGGTGAGGAGGGGAGCGTCAAGCCTCCTCCGAGTGGCGGAGTCACCACGAAGGCGCTCGGCGAAGAAGGTGGCACGAAGCCGCCCATCACGACGCAGGCAGTGGGCGAGGAGGGCGGCACGAAGCCGAAGCCGCCGGTCACCACGCTGGCCGTGGGCGAAGAGGGTGGAACGAAACCTCCTCCGGGCGGCGGGGTGACGACGCTGGCGGTGGGCGAAGAAGGCGGCACGAAGCCTCCTCCCGGCGGTGGGGTGACGACGCTGGCGGTGGGCGAAGAGGGCGGCACGAAGCCTCCTCCCGGCGGCGGCGTCACGACGCACGCCCTGGGAGAAGAGGGCGGCACGAAGTAGCCGGGTACCCACGCCAGAGAAGAAAGGGCCGGTTGCCACGGGGCAGCCGGCCCTTTTCCGTATATGGCCCCTCGCATCCAGGGCCTGCACCGCCAGCAGCCGTGCGGGGCTACCTCGGGTACGGTGACCCAAGGAAGGAGCAGCCCTGACGGTCAGGACGTCGCGGGCTGGATGAGACCGGCCCTGGCGAGCAGTTCGCGCACCCTTCGCGCCAGCGCCACATGCTCCGGATTGGACACCGTGAAGCGCTCGGGGGTGAGGATGATGAGGGTTCCCCGGTCCTCGATCGGCTCGATTCGCACAGGGGCGGGAAGAGGGGGCACTCTTCCGAGGCGGTGAGAGAGATAGGTGAGCCAGTTGAGAGAGAAGGGCGATGAATCAGGCTCTCTGTACTGCATCCTGTAGGAACTCGAACCGGCGAGCGCCCAATCCGGCTCCCAGGCGGACACCATGCCGCGCACGATGCTCATCAACATCGGGGAGGTGAGCAGCCGATCCGCGCTTTCCCCGTCCGAAGGCAGCTCCAGCACGCACAGATTGGACATGCCTTCCGCGTAGCTGCCGCAGATCATATTCAAATGCGCGCGGTCTTGACGTTCTCCGTCGTTGTACGCGGAAACTGTCAGTCCCAACCTTTCGATGGCAGGCCCTCCGGGCTCCCGGTTGACACCGCGCCGGAATGCCTCGGTGAGGACCGCGAGGTCGGGTGGCGTGAGCGGGTTCTTACGGCCACGGCCGCGCGGCTTGGGAATCTTGTTCCAACCGGCAAGCACAGCGTCATACGAGGCCAGCAGGTTGAGCAACGTCTGCGCGCGCCAAGCACACGCCTCGGGCGTTTCCTGCCGAGGGCCCCAGTAGGCGCAGACATTGTAGAGTTCATGCAAGGTCTGGGAGGCGGGCGTACCGGTCACGAAGCTTTCTCCTCAGAGCGCCGGGGAATGAATGACCTCGATTCCTGTAACCGACGCGTTCTCAAGCATTCGCCGAATGGCATCCGCAGCATGCTTCTCCGCGACATGCCACTCAATTGGAATGCCCATGCCCATGACCAGTTCGCTCTGTCGACGAGCCTGGGCGACGAGCTCCGCAGCCTTTCCCGAGTTCCTGAACCATTCCTTGGGGGCGAGTTTGCCATCGAAGAACTCGGCGTAGCCGGGCCCCTTCGCCTCCAGAAGCACCCCGTCCTTGAAGCCATCGAACTTCGTCCCGCCGCTCTTCCTGTCCACACCACCGACCCAGTACGCCTCGTCATAGAAGTGACCCGTGATCTGCTCCTGGTACGCCCGTGCGCGCGGTGGCGCTCCCTTCTCCCCGGATGGTCCCCACTGCCCCGGCCCACGCCCTCCGGCGGGTGATGAGCCGCCAGCAGCCGAGTTCGCCCGGTGCAGGACGAGCACCGCTCCGGGCCCGCCTCCCAGCACCGCCGCCGTCCTTCCCACCGGCACCGCGACGCGCTCCAGCGTCAGTGCCCCCTGGGCGGAGAGCGACAGGACCGGCACCGTCGCCTCCGCGCCGGCCAGCGCCCCCGTCACAGTACGCGTGGTGGACGTGGCGGTCCCCGTCGCCACGAGCAGGTTCGTCGCCAGCTCGGAGAGGGCTCGCACCTGCTCGCCACGCGTCATGTGCCGGAAGCGCTCGAAGTACTCGGGCGACGAGGCGATGAGCGCGGTGACTCCCGCGGGCAGGTGTCTCAGCGCGGCGAGGCTGTCCAGCGGGCGCGTGAAGAACTGCCCCAGCGCGAGCGCCAGCTTCACGAACGCCGCCTCGGCCCCATCCAGCGTGCGGCCCAGGTAGTCCGCGTCGTCGTACACCTCGACGAACACCGGACCGTCCACGGGCTCCAGCTGCTCGTCCGCGAGGCGGAAGACGAAGCCGTCACTCACATAGAAACGCCCCAGCTCGAACGGCCCCGCGCGGAACGCGCCGTCCCGCCATTGCACGTCCGCGGCCTTCTGCTGCGTGCGTCCGCCGTGAACCCAGGCCAGATACCCATCTGGCCGCAGCACCGCCACGCGGGCGAAGCGCGCCACCCGGCGTGAGAGCTCCTCCCGGGACATCTCGCCGTCCTCCAGCACCTGACGCAGCAGATGGCCCAGGGCCATGCGCGGAGGAAAGGTTCCCAACGTCACGGGCTTGCGCAGCACCACTCCCAACAGCCGAGCCGCCTGCGTGGGAGTGAGCGCGTCACTCCGCAGGGGCCGCGCGTCCCTCGCATCCAGCCCCGCGTCCGTCAGCAGCCGCTCCCAGGCAGTGTCGCCTCCCGCACCGCCCCCACGACGGTGCGGCCGTCCCCGTTCATCGGGCCGCGGACGCTCGCTGCTCACGGAGGTGCCACGCGGTGTGGAATCGAGGCTCAACCGCCGTCCGTCCGGAGCAGGCAGGGACGCGCACCCCGTGGACGCCAGGACGCCGCCCAGTCCCGAAACGAGCCAGAGCCAGAACACCACCCACCGAGGGGTTCTCATCGCGTGCCCCTTCATCCAGTCAAGCCAGGAACCGGAATACATGATATCCCAGCAAATATTGACTCAGGCCTCACGCCTGGGCTCGGGGCGGAGCGGCGCGAAGGGGCTGGCGCCGCCTCCATTCTATTGGCACCCGGTCGACCTGTTGGACAGGGCGCTGACACCGGCGCTGCGACCCGGTAGAGCAGGGGCATGTCCCAGGACTCCCAGGCTCCCGTCGCCACTTCCGACTTCAAGGAAGCGCTGTCCCGCTGGGCCAGCGGCGTGGCCGTCGTCTCCGTCCGGGACGCCGAGGGCCTCTGCGCGGCAACCGTGAGCTCCTTCAGCTCGCTCTCGCTGGAGCCCGCGCTCGTCCTCGTCGCGCTCAAGGAGAACTCTCGGACCCTCAAGCGCGTGGAGGCCGCCGGGCGCTTCACCGTGAGCGTCCTCTCCTCCACCCAGCGCGAGGTGGCCGCCAGCTGTGCCAGCGGCGCTCCCGACACGGCCGCCTTCGACGAGAACGCCTGGGTGCGCGACTCCCTCGTCGGACTCTCCTGCTCGCTGCACGAGCTGCGCCGCTACGGAGACCACCTGCTCGTCGTCGGCCAGGTGCGCTCCGTCCAGCGCGGCGTGGAGGCCGAGCCGCTGCTCTACTGGAACCGCGCCTACCGCGCCGTGACGGCCCTCCCGCCCGCCGGGCCCGGGCCGCTCCCCAGCCGGTAGGCCCCTCCTCACCGAACCCACAACACGAAAGGACACACCCGTGCCGTTCACCCTGCCCGAGCTGCCCTACGCGAAGGACGCCCTCGCTCCCCACATCAGCGCCGAGACGCTCGAGTTCCACCACGGCAAGCACCACGCCGCCTACGTGACGAACCTCAACAAGCTCCTCGAGGGCAAGCCCGAGGCCAACAAGTCGCTCGAGGAGGTCATCCTCGGCAGTGACGGCGGCGTCTTCAACAACGCCGCCCAGGTGTGGAACCACACCTTCTACTGGCACTGCATGAAGCCCAACGGCGGCGGCCGCCCCACCGGCGAGCTCGCGGACGCCATCAACCGTGACTTCGGCTCCTTCGAGAAGTTCCGCGAGGAGTTCGCCAACGCCGCCGCCACCCAGTTCGGCTCCGGCTGGGCCTGGCTCGTGCTCGACAACGGCAAGCTCAAGGTCACCAAGACGGGCAACGCCGACCTGCCCATGAAGCATGGCCAGAAGGCCCTGCTCACCATCGACGTCTGGGAGCACGCCTACTACGTCGACTTCCGCAACGCCCGCCCCAAGTACATCGACACCTTCCTCGAGAAGCTCGTGAACTGGGACTTCGTCGCCCAGAACTTCAAGGGCCGCTGAAGCAGCCCCAGGCGCCTCAGGCCGTGGGTGAGGAAGCCCCACGGCTGAGCGTCAACAGCCGGTCGATGAGCTGCGCGGGCTCGGTCGACTTGGGGATGTGCATCTGGAACCCGGCCGCCATCGCGCGCCGGGTGTCCTCCGCCCGCATGTGCGCGGTGAAGGCCGCCGCCGGCAGCCGCGCCGCGCGCGCTCCCAGGGTGCGGACCTTGTGGATGAGCGAGTAGCCGTCCTCCTCCGGCATCGCGATGTCACACAGCATCACGTCGAAGGCGTCCCGCCGGAGCGCGGCGAGCGCGCGCGTGGCCGACTCCGCGGACTCCACCCGCGCGCCATGCTGCTCGAGCACCGTCGCCACCGACTCGCGCGTCTGCGGGTCGTCATCCACCAGCAACACCCGGACGCCCTCCAGCCGGCGGCCGCCCGACTCCCGGGCTCCGGCCTCCGTCGCGTCGTCCTCCTCCGCGAGCCCCGGCAGCCAGACGGTGAACGTGGCGCCCCGGTCCCGTCCCTCGCTCCCGCCCGAAATCCATCCGCCGTGCAGCTCCACCAGTTGCCGGGCAATGGCGAGTCCGAGCCCGAGCCCTCCGGTGGTGCGCGTCGTTCCCTCCTGCTCCTGGCGGAAGGGGGCGAAGAGGCGCTGCTGGAACTCCGGCGCGAAGCCGCGCCCGGTGTCCCGGACCTCGATGCTCAGCCCACCGCCCTCCATCCCCACCCGGACACGGACGCCCCCACCGGGCGGTGTGAACCTCACCGCGTTGGACAGGAGGTTGGACAGCACCTGCTGCAGCCGGGCCGCGTCGGCCTTCACGAGCGGCGTATCGCCCACCGACAACTCCAGCGTGAGCCCCTTCTTCTCCGCCGCCGGACGCATCGCCGCCACGGCGGCCTCGACGATGGGCGCGGGCTCGGCCGGCTCCAGCACCGCGCTGAGCTTCCCGGTCAGCGCTCGCGCCGTGTCGAGCAGATCCTCCACCGTCTTCGCCTGCGCGCGGACGCACTGGCGCAGCCCGGTCATCGCCCGCTCGATGAGGGGTGACACCGTCTCGGCCGGCCGGACGACCTCCAGCCACATGCGCATCGCCGCGACGGGCGTGGCCAGCTCATGCGAGACGCGGGCGAGGAACTCGTCCTTCAGCCGGCTTGCCTGCTCGGCCGAGGCCCGGGCCTGCTGCTCCGCCTCCAGCAGCAGCCGCGCGTCCCGGGTCGGGGCGACGTCGCCGAAGAACGCCGTCTTCGCGAGGTCCATCTCCGCCAGGTCCTCCGTGGGCGGCGACCCGGGTTCGCGAGGCGCTTCGCGGCGCGGCGGGCCCACGCGCTTCTCCGTGCTCTCGGTGAGGGTGCAGAAGAGGCCGTCGACCCCGCCCTCCGCGCCGAACACCGGGCTGACCGCGAAGGTGACGGAGACCTCCTCGCGCGGCCGCTCGCGGTCGACGAACATCCGGAGGTCCTCGCCCCCGCTCGCGACGCCGGTGCGACGGACGTCCTCCATCATCGGGCCGAGCGCGTCCCAGACTTCCGGCCAGGCCTCCCGTCCCGAGCGGCCCAACACCGCGGGGTGCTTCGCCCGGCCGAGCAATGGAATGCATGCGTCGTTGTAGAGGAGCGTCAGCTCCGGCCCCCACCACAGGTGCATCGGGAAGCGCGAGGTGAGGCAGAGACCCAGCGCGACGCGCAGGCGCTCGGGCCAGCCCCCTGGAGGACCGAGCGGCGTGCGCGCCCAGTCGAAGTCCCGCATGCGCCGGGCCTGCTCACCGTCGCCGGGGAAGATGCGCGTGAGCTCATCGATGGGAGTCGTCCGTCGCGGCATGTGTGAAACGTCCTCTGCGAATGCACTTCCGAGCCGACACACCGAGCGTACCGCCGGACGCCACCGGAAAGGCCGTGGGCCCTCGAGGGGCCTGTCAGCACGAGGACAGCTCCGAGGAGGGCGCTGAGGACCCGAAAACCGGTGGGCATCCGCCCTGGGAGGAAGACTCCCCGTGGGTGGCGCGTCCTCTGTATCCCTCGTAGGTAATCACGGGCGAAGTCCCCGGGCTCGCGTGCCGCATGGAGGGCTGGCGGCCGGACACGCCCACGCCGCCCGTCCCGTCCCGGGGCCCGCCAGCTCTGGCCCCGAGCAGGGAAAAGAACGTTGGCTCGCGAAGCCTCGGGAGCAGGGTGTTCGACAGTGAAATCTTCGTGGCCGCCCGTCAGATCCGGGACCGGATTTGGACGGCAGTCACGATAGGGAAGGAGCAATGGTGGAATTGAAGCGCGTGCTGCTCGTGGAAGACAGCCCCAATGACGCGGAGTTGACGCTGGAGGCGTTCGCGGAGACCGGGCTCGCCAACGAGGTGGTCTGGGTGCGGGACGGCCGCGAGGCGCTCGACTACCTCCACCAGGAAGGCTCCTTCTCCAACCGGCCGGCGGGGCTGCCGGCGGTGGTCCTTCTCGATTTGAAGATGCCCAAGGTGGATGGGCTCCAGGTGCTGGAGCACGTGAAGCAGCACCCCCAGCTCAAGACGGTGCCGGTGGTGATGCTCACCAGCAGCCGCGAGGAGGCCGACCTGGCGCGCTCCTATGGCCTGGGCGTCAACGCCTACGTCGTGAAGCCCGTGGGCTTCCAGGACTTCGTCCGCGCCTTGAAGGAGCTGGGGCTGTTCTGGGCGGTGGTGAACGAGCCGCCGCCGGGCTCGCTGCGGAGGACCCAGATGCCATGAGGGCGAGGGCCTTGGTGGAGCGGGAGTTCCCCCTCCAGGCACCGGACCGGGGTGAGTCGCTGGCGCTGCTCCTGGTAGAGGACAGCCCCCTGGATGCCGAGCTCATCGCGGCGCGGCTCGAGGAGGGCGGACTGCGCTTCGAGCTGACGCGGGTGGACAGCGCCGAGAGCTTCCAGGCGGCCCTGAGCGCTCGCCGCTTCGACCTCATCCTCTCCGACTACAGCATCCCCGGCTTCGACGGGCTGGGCGCCCTGGCCCTCAGCCACCGCGAGTGCCCGGAGGTACCGTTCCTCTTCGTGTCGGGAGCCCTGGGCGAGGAGCGGGCCATCGAGCTGCTCAAGCGCGGGGCCACCGACTACGTGCTGAAGAACCGGCTGGAGCGGCTGGTCCCGAGCATCCAACGGGCCCTTCGCGAGGCGCGCGAGCGGGCGGAGCGCCGCTGCGCCGAGGCCCGGCTGCTGGAGCGCGAGCACACCCTCTCCACCCTCATGGCCAACCTGCCGGGCATGGTCTTCCGGCGCAAGGCGGGGAACCGGCCCTGGAGCCTCGCGTTCGCCAGCGACGGCTGCCTGACGCTCACCGGCTGGCCCGCCGAGGCCTTCCGCGAGGGCGGGGAGCGAAGCTGGGACAGCATCGTCCACCCGGACGACGTGGAGCGGATGGAGCAGGAGGCGCGGGCCGCCTTCGCCGAGCGGCGCCAGCTCACGATCACCTACCGCATCCGCACCCGGCAGGGCGAGGAGCGCTGGCTGTGGAGCCGCTCGCTTCCACGGCCCGGCGCGAACGGGGCGCCGGACTATTTCGAGGGCTTCCTGACGGACATCACCCAGCAGAAGCTGGCCGAGGAAGAGGTGAAGCGGCGCATCGAGTTCGAGCAGCAGCTCATCGGCATCGTCTCGCACGACCTGCGCAACCCCCTCAACGCCATCACCCTGGGGGCCGCCATGCTGCTCAAGCGCGAGGGCCTGGAGGAGAAGGTCACCGGCTCGGTGCGGCGCATCCTCTCCAGCGCCGAGCGCGCGGGCCGCATGATTCGGGACCTGCTCGACTTCACCCAGGCGCGGCTGGGCGGCATCCCCGTCGAGCGCACCTCGCTGTGCCTCTACGCCCACGCGGCCCAGGTGCTGGACGAATTGGGGCACGCCTACCCCGAGCGCAAGGTGGAGCTCGCCCGGGAGGGTGACACGAGCGGGGCGTGGGATCCGGACCGCATCGCGCAGGTCATCTCCAACCTCGTGGGCAACGCGCTCCAGTACTCGCCCCGCGACAGCGTGGTGACGGTGCGCACCCGGGGCGAGGCGGACGCGGTGCTGCTGGAAGTCCACAACCCGGGCGAGCCGATTCCGCCCGAGCGGATTCCCGACCTGTTCAAGCCGCTGAGCCGGGGCACGGTCCGGGTGGACATGCAGACCCGCAGCATCGGGCTGGGGCTCTACATCGTCGACAACATCGTGCGCGCCCACGGCGGCACCATCCACGTGACGTCCACCGCCGCGGACGGGACGTGCTTCACGGTGCGGCTGCCGCGCGGCGCCCCTCCCGCCTAGAGCCTCCTCCATGCGTCCACTCGACCTCGCGGATGTCTTCCGCCTGTCTCCCAACCCGTACATGGTGCTGGACCGTCAGCTGCGCTACGTGACGGCCAACGACGCCTACCTGCGCGCCACCGCGAGCCGGCTCGAGGACATCCAGGGACGGGGAGTCTTCGACCTCTTCCCCCACGACCCGAACGACCCCAACAACGAGAGCGTGCAGATGCTGCGCGGCTCGTTGGAGCGGGTGCTTTCCACGCGGGCACCGGACGTCCTCGCGCTCATCCCGTACCGTGTCCCCATGCACACGGAGCAGGGCGTCGTGGTGACGGAGCGCTTCTGGAGCGCCACCCACACGCCGCTGCTGGATGAGCAGGGAGAGGTGGCCTACATCCTCCAGCACACGGTGGACGTGACGGAGCTGCAGCAGCTCAAGCAGGCCGCCGAGGACCAGCGGCGCGAGAGCGTCGCGGCCTCGGCCATGGAGGCCGGGGTGCTGGGCCGGGCCATGAAGCTGCAGGAGACCAACCGGCTGCTGGACACCGAGCGGCGCCACCTGCTGCGCCTCTTCGAGCAGGCCCCCAGCTTCATGGCCTTCCTGCGGGGACGGGAGCACGTCTTCGAGCTGGCCAACCCCGCCTACGAGAAGCTGGTGGGGCGCCGGGACGTGGTGGGCAGGCCCGTGCGGGAGGCCCTGCCGGAGGTGGTGGCACAAGGCTTCGTCGAGCTGCTCGACCGCGTCTACACCTCGGGCGAGCCCTACGTCGGCCGCGGCATGCTTCTCCAGCTGCAGCGGCACGCGGACGCGCCCGCGGAGGAGGTGGCCCTGGACTTCATCTACCAGCCCATCCTGGGGGTGGACGGCAAGGTGTCCGGCATCTTCGTCCAGGGGCACGACATCACCGTGCAGAAGCGGGTGGAGGCCGCCCTCAAGGAGAGCGAGGAGCGCTTCCGCAACATGGCGGACCACGCGCCCGTCATGCTGTGGGTGACGGACCCGTCGGGTGCCTGCACCTACCTCAACCGCAGCTGGTACGAGTTCACCGGGCAGACGGAGGAGACGGGGCTGGGCTTCGGCTGGCTGTCGGCCACGCACCCGGACGACATGAAGCGGGCCCAGGACATCTTCCTCGAGGCCAACGCGAAGAAGGCCGCCTTCCAGCTGGATTACCGGCTGCTGCGCAAGGACGGGGAGTACCGCTGGGCCATCGACTCGGCCGCGCCCCGGTTCAGTCCCTCTGGCGAGTTCCTCGGCTACATCGGCAGCGTCGTCGACCTCACGGAGCGCAAGCGGGTGGAGGAGGAGATGCGCCGGTTCAACGCGCAGCTGGAGCGGCGGGTGCAGGAGCGCACCGCGGCGCTGCTGGAGGCCAACAACGAGCTGGAGTCCTTCAGCTACTCGGTGAGCCATGACCTGCGCGCGCCGCTGCGGCACATCATGGGCTTCGCCAATCTGCTCGAGGCGCGCGCGGGCGCGAGCCTGGACGCCACCGGCCGCCGCCACCTGAAGACCATCTCCGACGCGGCCCGGCAGGGCGGCAAGCTGGTGGATGACCTGCTCGAGTTCAGCCGCATGGGCCGCACGGAGATGAAGAAGTCGACGGTGTCGCTGGGCGAGCTGGTGGCGGAGGCGCAGCGCGACCTGGCGCCGGAGGCCGAGGGGCGCAAGGTGCAGTGGCGCGTGGGGGCGCTGCCCACGGTGCGCGCCGACTCGGCGCTCTTGCGGCTGGTGCTCAAGAACCTGCTGTCCAACGCGCTGAAGTATTCGCGCACCCGCGAGGAGGCCGTCATCGAGGTGTGGGCCCAGGAGGGGGACGGCGAGGTCGAGGTGCTGGTGCGCGACAACGGCGTGGGCTTCGAGATGCAGTACGTCGACAAGCTCTTCGGCGTCTTCCAGCGGCTGCACCGGGCCGAGCAGTTCGAGGGGACGGGCATCGGCCTGGCCAACGTGCGGCGCATCATCGCCCGGCATGGGGGCCGCACCTGGGCCGAGGGCGCGGTGGGGCAGGGCGCCACCTTCCACTTCACGCTGCCGCGTGAGGAGCCCGCCCGCTCCCTGTCCGCCTGAGGGGTGGGAGAGCAACGTCCTCCAGCCCCTGGTGATGGGCCGCGTCCTGCCGCTCCACCCGGCGGTGCTGCTGCTGGCCGTCACCGCGGGGGCGATGGCGTGGGGCATCGCCGGGGCCTTCGTCGCCGTGCCGCTGCTGGCCATGGTGACGGCGGGAACCCAGGCCTTCCTCGCCGAGGGACGCAAGCTGCGGCCTCGCGAGCGGGAGCAGCCAGCCGAGCCTCCCGGACTGGAGCCCGGCAGACACCTGGAGCACTGAGGCCCGAGCGGAGCACCCGGGCTGGACAGCAGGAGGGAACCCGGCGTATTATTTGAGCTCAAACTAATTGACGCGCCGCGATGTCGACGTCGTCGGAGCAGGCCCCATGACCCGCGCCTTCCTGTTGCTGCTGTTGCTGTCCTGCCTGCCTTCGCTCGCGCTGGAGGTGGGAGTGGGGACAAGCGACGGGGAGCCCGCGGCGGTTCCGGGCAGCCTCGCCTTGCTGTCCTCGGAGCAGGGCGAGGCGCTGCGCGCGGCGCTGCCGTCCTTCTTCTTCACGCGGCCCGTGGGAGCGATGGAGCTGTGGCAGTGGCTGGGGCTGGCGCTGGTGATGGGAATGGGCTGGCTGGCCGGGCGGGCCCTGGAGGGAGTGGCGCTGCGCATCGCCGTGCGGGCGTCGGGGCTGACGCGCTCGGGCTGGGATGACCAGCTGGTGGCCTCGGGGCTGGGGCCGCTGCGCTACCTGCTGTTCGCGGTGACGGTGGCCCTGGGTTCGCTGGCGCTGCGGCTGCCTCCCGAGGCGCGGCACGTCGTGGACGTGGGGGCGCGCTCGGTGGTCATCGCCACCGTGGCGTGGTTCCTCCTGCGCTTCGTGAAGCTGGCCTCGCGCTTCGTGGAGCAGACGGTGGCGAAGGAGGCGAGCGGCGCGGACGTCGCGCGCGCCCGGGGTCTGCGCACGCAGCTCGCGGTGCTCCGGCGCGTGGCGGAGGTCGTCGTGGTGCTGGTGTCGGCCTCGCTGGTGCTGCTCCAGTTCGAGGCGGTGCGCAACGTGGGCGTGTCGCTGCTGGCGTCCGCGGGCCTGGCGGGCCTCGTCATCGGCCTGGCGGCGCAGAAGTCCATCTCCACGCTGCTGGCCGGCATCCAGCTGTCCATCACCCAGCCCATGCGCATCGGCGACACCGTCATCGTGGAGGGCGAGTGGGGCTGGGTGGAGGAAATCACCCTCACGTACGTGGTGGTGAAGGTCTGGGACCTGCGGCGGCTGGTGGTGCCCATGAGCCACTTCCTGGAGAAGCCCTTCCAGAACTGGAGCAAGGTGGCGCCGGACATCCTGGGCACCGCGGAGGTGTACGTGGACTTCCGCACGGACGTGTCGGCGGTGCGCGCGGAGCTCAAGCGCGTGCTGGAGCAGGAGTCCCAGGGGCTGTGGGACGGCAAGGTGCACGGCCTCCAGGTGACGGACTGCACCGAGCGGACGATGAAGCTGCGCGCCCTGGTGAGCGCGTCGGACGCGGGGAAGGCATTCGATTTGCGGTGCCTCGTGCGCGAGAAGCTCATCGCCTGGCTGCAGCGCCAGCCCCACGGACTGCCGCTGACGCGCGCCGAGGCGAGCCTCGAGCTGCCGGCCGCGCGCGAGGTGCCCCTGTCCGACACGCGCGGGGCCGGGGGCAATGTCCTCGCCGTCCGGCCTACTTCTTCCTGAAGAGAAAGGCGTCCGCGAAGCCCTGCACGTGATTCTGCGGCTTCGAGAAGATGAAGGTGATGACGCTCACGCGCCGCTCCGCGTAGGCCATGGCCAGCTCCGCGATGGAACGCACGTCCTCCGAGCGGATGGGGCTGTAGCGGAACTTCTCCGGACGGCCCGCGTCGCACACGAGCAGACCGCTGGCCGTCAGGTCCGCCAGCCGGGCGTCCGCTGAGACGTCGGTGATGCGGAGCTCCAGGGCCACCTCGGCTGCCGTCCACTCCCGCTCCGCTCGAGCCCGAAGGAGGAGGAGAACCTCCAGCTTCTCGATGGAGTCGATGTGCGCCATGAGGAAGCCCCGCACTCGTTCTGGCAGGGCGGCGTCAGTCACGTCTGTACCTATGGATATAGATGCTTTGAGCGTCAACTAATTCCGTCAGGGCTGTGTTGACGAGAAATGGGGCCAGCCGGGCGGGGGCTCGCGGGAGGCCCGGGGGCCGGGCTGGGTACTTCGTTGCCTGGGTGGCATTTCGTCCTCACACTCCATGGAGGCCCTCCACGGCGCCGGCAGGCGCATCGACAGGAAGGATGGGTGGGCGGATGGGAAACGACCAGCGCGCGGGGCCTATCGAGGCGCTGCGGAACCTGACCCTGAAGCTCGAGCGCCTGGCGGTGCGCGAGGCGATGAGCGGCGCGGTGAGCGGTGCGGCGGAGGGGGTGCGCAAGGAAGTCCCCGAGCTGGACGGGCAGATACGAGCGCTCGCGCAGGACGCGCTCACGGTGCTGGCGCGGCTGGTGCACGACGCCGCCGAGCGAGAGCAGGCGGGCGCCGGGGCCACGGCCCACACGCTGGCGGCGGCGGCGATGCAGGGCGCGCTGGAGGTGGTGGAGCGCCAGTGGCGGAGCGGCGGCATGCCGCTGCTCGGCTTCATCGCGCGCGTCAACCACCTCTTCGACGAGGTGGTGGAGTTCGCGCGCTCGCGCACGGACGAGATTCGCTCGCCGGGAGACCGGGCTGGCGCCATGGCCCAGGGCGTCGTGAAGGTGACCGTGGAGGAACTGCAGGAAGCCGTGCCGCGGCTCGCGGAGAGCGCGCGGTGCCTGGCGCCCCTCGGTCAGGAGATGGCCGCGAAGGTGGGGCGGGGCTTCGTCGAGGGCGTCGAGACGAAGCTGCGGGAGGAGTCCGACGCGCTCGTGGGGCTGTTGGAGCACGCGGGCCGGGGGCTGGTGCGCGGGCTGGCCGCGGGCATCCGCGAGGAGCTGGCCTCGACTCCGGCGGCCTCGGCGGAGGCCCTGGGCGCGTCCCTGGAGAAGCTCGCGGAGCGCTCCGCCGCGGCCACCGTGCGCGGCGCGGGTGGGGAGCTGGAAGGGCAGGGTCGCCGCTGGCACGAGGCGCTGCGAAACCTTGGAGTGCTGCGGCGCGCGAGCCGGGAAGTCACGGGGGGCGCGATGGAGGCCCTGGGCACCGTGCTGCGCTGGCCCGTCATGGCGGCGGTGGGGGCGGGCAGCGCGCTCATGGCCCTGTCGTTGCTGACGCTGCGCCGGCGCATGGCGTAGGGCGCGTCCACCGTCACAAGCACCGTCACGTGCACCGAAGACATCGAGGGCCCGGGTCGCCGGAGCCCTCTCGTCATGTCTGCCTTTGAGGGCGAGGTCGTCCCGGCACGACGACAGTCACCCACGGCCGGGGGCGCGCCTGTTCATGCGGGGCGCAGACATCAGCTTGCCCTCTCCATTGTCGATGCCTCTTGGAGTGCGCATGAGAGCCCCGGGCCGCTGGCCTCACGGAAGCGCTGTTTGTCTATTCGTCTGCCTTTTCTGGAGCCTGAGCGCGGGCGCCCGTCTCCCGAGCGCCAGCGCGCTCCCGGCGGGCTTCACGCAGGAGGTCGTGGTGTCGGGCCTCGCGTACCCGACGGCGTTCGCGGCGCTCCCCGACGGCAGCCTCCTCATCGCGGAGAAGGCCGGGGTGGTGCGGCTCTTCAAGCACGGCGTGCTCCAGTCCACCCCCTTCATCGACCTCCGGGAGCGGGTGAACAGCCACCACGACCGGGGCCTGCTCGGGCTGACGGTGGACCCCGGCTACGCCTCGAATGGCTTCGTCTACCTGCTCTACACATATGACGACGACGCCACGGACGACACCGGACCCAAGACGGCGCGGCTGTCCCGGTACACGGCGGCGGGGGACACCGCGTCGCCCGCGAGCGAATACGTGCTGCTCGGCACCGTGGTGGGCAGCTCCTGCAATCACTTCCCTCCCGGCACGGACTGCATCCCCTCGGACAGTGCCTCGCACTCGGTGGGCAGCGTGCGCTTCGCGGGGGACGGCACACTCTTCGTGTCGCTCGGGGACGGGGCCCGCTACGACGGGGTGGACGACGACGCCCTGCGCGCGCAGGACCTGGACTCGCTGGCGGGCAAGGTGCTGCGCATCACCCCGCTGGGAAGGGGCGTGTCGTCGAATCCGTTCTGGACCGGGGATGCCGGCGCCAACCGCTCGAAGGTCTGGGCGTATGGGCTGCGCAATCCCTATCGCTTCAATCTCAGGCCGGGCTCGGACATCCCCTACCTGGGGGACGTGGGCTGGAACACGTACGAGGAACTCGGCGTCGCGAGCGCGGGCGCCAACTTCGGATGGCCCTGCTACGAGGGCTACTTCCGCCAGCCCGGCTACGAGCCCAAGCCGCTGTGCCAGCTGCTCTACGGCCAGGGCCCCTCGGGCGTGAAGCCGCCGCTGCATGCGTGGAACCATTCCGCCGGCCGGACGGCCACGGGCGGCGCCTTCTACACCGGCGCGGCCTACCCGGAGGCGTGGCGCGGGGCGTACTTCTTCGCGGACTACGGCGAGCAGTGGATTGGCGCCCTGCGCGTGGACGCGCAGGACAACCTCATCCCCGGCAGCGTGACGACGTTCGCGACGGACGTGGGCGGCGTGGTGGCGCTGGACGTCGGGCCCGACACCAACCTCTACCTCGTGGACATCCTCGCCGGAGAGGTGCGCCGCATCCGCTACACGGCGGGCAACACGCCGCCCACGGCCATGGCGTCCGCCACCCCGAGCCAGGGCGACGTGCCGCTGCACGTGCGGTTCTCCAGCGCGGGCTCCAACGACCCGGATGGAGACCCGCTCCAGTACACGTGGGACTTCGGTGACGGCAGCGCTCCCTCGGACCTCGCCCACCCGGAGCACACCTACTCGACGGCCGGCGTCTACATGGCCCGCCTGAGCGTGAGTGACGGACGGGGAGGGGTCCACTCGGCGATGGTGCGCATCTCCGTGGGCAACAGCGCGCCCGTCGTCACCCTCACCGCGCCGTCGCCGTCGTACCGGTTCCGGGTGGGGGACGTGGTGACGTATGCCGGCTCGGCGACCGACGCGGAGGACGGCCCCATTCCGGACGCGCGGCTGTCGTGGACCATCACGCTCCACCACTGCGCCGGCGTGGACTGCCACACCCACCCGTACGCCACGAGCACGGGCCCGAGCGGGAGCTTCACCGTCGCGGACCATGGCGACCAGGTCTTCTTCGAGCTCACGCTCACCGCGACGGACTCGGCGGGCCTGAGCGGTTCGAGCACGGTGACGGTGCACCCGTTGACGGTGCAGGTGCGGCTGGAGACCTCGCCTCCCGGGCTGCGGCTGGTGTTCGACGGGCAGGCGGCGACCGCCCCCTTCGTGCGCCCGGTCATCGTCGGCTCCACGCACACCCTCCATGCGCCGTCCCCTCAAGGGGAGGCCGTCTTCCAGGGCTGGGCGGACGGTGGGCCGGCCTCGCGGAGCATCGTCGCGGGGACCACCGACGCCACGTACACGGCCTTCTTCGCTCCCGCTGTCCCCAGCGACTGCCCGCTCGGCACGTACCGGGCGGAGTACTTCAACAACCGGGACCTGGTGGGCCCCCCCGCGCTCGTGCGCTGCGAGTCCGCGCCGCTCTCCCACGACTGGGGCGCTGGCAGCCCCGCGCCGCCGTGGGTGGGCGTGGATGGGTTCTCCGTGAGGTGGACGGGGCGCTTCTCCCTGCGCTCGGGCGGCTACTTCTTCACGGCCGAGGCGGATGACGGCGTGCGGGTGTACGTGAACGGAACCCGCATCATCGACGCGTGGAGGGACCAGTCGCCCACCACGTACCTCGCCTGGCGCTACCTGGGCTCCGGCACGCACCGCGTCGTCATGGAGTATTACGAGAACGGGGGAGGGGCCATGGCGCGCCTCCGGTGGTTCCGGTGAGGGGACGCCTGCCTGCCTGCCCAGCGGACGCACGCCGTACCGGTCCGGCCAACCCGCCGGATCGTGCCTAGCGTGCACCCCATGCACCGACTCTTCTTCTCCCGGCGGGCGGAGCGCCAGCTCCAAAGACTTCCGGGCGAGGTGCGCGTGCACCTCGAGACCCATCTGGAGAACCTGTCGCTGCTGATGGGGAGCGCGGCGCCGCTGACGCCCGTGCTGGAGCGCCTGGAGCGCACGGAGGAGGGCTTCGCCAGCACGGTGGAGGGCATCCGCGTCGCGTTTGCCCTCGACACCTTCCTGCGCGTCCTCCTCGTCCACTCCCTGGAGCCGGTGGCGGACGAGGCACGCGCCTCGCGGCCCGAGCGCCGCGACTCCCTTCAGGCCCCTTGAGTGCTCAGAGCGCGCAGAGCAGGCCGGGGCCGGTGCTCGCGGGGCAGTCCGTCCCCCGGCAGTACGCGGGGCCGGAGTCCACCGCGGGGTTGCCCAGCAGCGCGGGGACGCTGACGCGGCACGTGCCGATGGACGCGTTGCCCGACGCGTCGCTCACCGAATAGGTGAAGGTGTAGACGCGGCCGTTGCCCAGCAGCGCGGCCTCGGCGCGCACGCGGGCGGACTTCCTGTCCGCGCTCAGCTCGATGTCCTCGCAGGTCACCACCCGCAGCAGCGACAGGGCGTCATTCGGCTCGTCGGAGGTGACGCGGAGAATCGTGCCGGCCTCGCCCAGGTCCAGCGTGCCACCGCAGTTGTCCGTCGCCGGCAGGGCGCACTCGCTCAGGGGGATGACGACGTGGCCGGAGATGGCCGAGGGGGCCAGCACCCGCCCACGGCTCGCGCCCGGGGTGGGGGCCGTGGCGTCCACCACCGTGACGGTGGCGGAGCAGGTGCTGGAGGACGCGCCGTCCGACACGGTGAGGTGCACGGGCGTGCTGCCCACGGTGAAGGGCCCCTGGGGGCTCTGCACGGCGGTGAAGGGGCCGGGCTGCCCATCCGGGTCCCTGGAGCCCGCGTCGATGGAGGCCGGCGCCTGACACGCCGCGTCCGCGACGACGGTGACGTCCTCACACACGGCGACGGGCTCCTGGTTGGTGGAGCAGGGGACGGCGAAGGTGAAGGAGCCGACGTTGTTGAGCTCGTCATCCTCCGGGAAGAACCGGTCGTCGTCGGCGATGACGAAGATGTCGCGGGTGCCCTCCGGCACGGTGAAGGTGCGCTCGAAGGGGTAGGGCTCGCGGCCATAGAGCCAGGGCACCTCCACGCTGCCCAGCAGGACACCGCCCTCCGCCGGGTCACCCGCGTAGATGCCCGTGCGCGAGGCGGAGATGCCGGTGGCGCCCAGGTTCTGCGTGGTCGCCGTCAGGCGCAGCGTGGTGCCCTCGCACGTCGCGGACACGTTCTCGGTGGCGAGGTCCAGGCCGGTGCGGTGCTGTGCCAGCGCGACGTTGTCGACGCCCGCGGCTGCGCCTCCGAGGACGAGCAGTGCGACGAGGGTGGGGTTGCGATGACCGCGGAACATGGCTTGCTCTCTCCTGGCATGCTGGAAAGCATGCGTGAGGGTGTACTCGCCTCTTGTCGCGTCCACCGCGGGGTGGATCGCGCGTGCGGCTCAAGAGGGGGAGAGAGTCCATGAATCGGCCCGGTCCGTGAGACCACGGACCGGGGGTACGGCTACCGCGAGTGCGACGCCCGGGCCGTGCAGGCGTCTGGCGCATGACGGCCCAGCGGAGCGCACCTCGCGCTCAGTGCGCGCCTTCCACGTACAGGCGCTTGTGGTCGCGAATCTCCGTGAGTCGGAACGCACCTGGGGCGGGAGCGACCGGCTCGGGGGCATCCGCGGGCAGCTTCATCAGGCGCTCGTACTCCTCGATGGAGACGCGCTCGCGGCGGGCGAGCACGGACTCCAGGTCCGCGCGGGCCATGCGCTCCGCGGCCTTCTCGCCGACGACGCCCGAGTAGAACTCGGCCATGCAGCCGCTGCCGTACGACAGCAGGCCGATGCGCTGCCCCGCGAGCTGCGTACCCTCGCGCTGGAGCAGGCCCGCCAGCGCCAGGTAGAGCGACGCGGTGTACACGTTGCCGATGCGCGCGTTCAGCCCCAGCGACGTGGACACCTGCGCGTCGTAGCTCGCCGGGGACTTCGCCACCTCCTCGCGCGCCTCCGGAGCGCTGGGGGCCGGGCCCACCGCGTCCTCCAAATCACACAGCCGCAGCTGCGTGTGCGCCTTGCGGGCCATCTTGCAGAAGGGCACGTGGTAGGCGATGCGCGCGAGCTGCTCGCCGGGCAGCGTCCCCGACCAGCGCACCACCCCGGCCGCGAGTGCCTTCTCGCGCCAGCCGCGGTACGCGCCGGACAGCGCCTCCAGGTAGCAGTTGATGGAGTAGTGCCCGTCCACCAGCGCCTCGCGCCGGCCCACCGGCCGCCAGAAGTCGTACACGTCCATGGTGCACGTGCCGTTGAGGCCCACGTCGATGGCCAGGAGGTCCGGCTGCTCGGAGACGAGCAGCGCCACCGCGCCGCCGCCCTGCGTGGGCTCGCCCGCGGTGTTCAGCCCGTAGCGGGCGATGTCCGAGCACACCACCACCGCCACCTTGCCCGCGCCGGCGCCGGAGGCAATCCACTCCACCGCCGCCATCAGCCCCGCGGTGCCGCCGTAGCACGCGTGCTGCGTGTCATACGTGCGCATGGTGCGCGGCAGCTTCAACAGGCCCTGCACGTGCGACGCGACGGGCTTCGAGTGGTCGATGCCCGTCTCCGTGCCCACCACCAGCATGCCGATGCGCGCGGGGTCCACGTCCTGCTGGCGCAAGAGCCGCGCGGCGGCCGTGGCCGCCAGCGACACCGTGTCCTCGCCCGGGTCGGTGACGGCCATCTCCTTCGCGCCCAGGCCCGAGGTGAACTTCGCCGGGTCCACCCCACGCGCCCGCGCCAGGTCCTCGATGTCCACGTACCGGGAAGGCACCGCCACCGCCAATGCTTCGATTCCCACGCGCTTCTTCATGGCACTCCTCGATTCCGTCTCTCGAATGGGGGGAAGGCTCTCGCCGCGCTTCAGGCCTCGGGCGGCACCAGCACCAGCCGGCCGGCGACCTCGCGGTTCTCCAGCCGGAAGTGGGCCCGGGCGGCCTCCGCGAGCGGCACCTTGTCGGTGACGAACTGCCGCACGCCGCCGGTGGCCGTCAGCCGCAGCGCCTCGTCCAGCTCCTGCTGCGTGGTGGCGTACGCGCCGAGAATCTCCAGCTCCTTCACGATGACGAGGCCCGGGTTGATCTGGACGATGCCCGACTCCAGGTTGCCCACCACGACGACGCGGCCGCCGGGCGCCATGGACTTCAGCGTCTGGTCGAAGGTGGCGCTGCCGACGATTTCAATCGCCACGTCCACGCCCGCGCCCTTCGTGCGCTTGCGCACGTCCGCGGCGAAGTCCAGCCCGCGCGAGACGATGACCTCGTCGGCGCCCGCGTCCTTCAGCGGCTGCACCTTCGCCTCGCCGGACGTCACCGCGATGACGCGCGCGCCGTCCAGCTTCGCCAGCTGCACCGAGGACAGCCCCACGCCGCCGCTGGCACCGGTAATCAGCACCGTCTCGCCCGCGCGGATGCGGCCGCGGGTGCGCAGCGTGTGCACCGCCGTGCCGGTGGTGCAGCACACGGTGGCGGCCTCCTCCCAGGGCAGCGACGCGGGCACGCGGCCCAGGCCCTTCACCGGCGCCACCATGAACTGCGCGTAGCCGCCGGGCAGCTCCTCGCCGAAGAAGCGGTTGTCCGTCTTGCACAGGCTGTTGCGCCCGCTCTTGCACAGGGCGCACTCGCAGCAGGACAGGCGCTGCAGGGTGGCCGCGCGGTCGCCCACCTTCCAGCCCGGAGTCTCGGGGCCCACGTCCACCACCTCGCCGGCGGCCTCGTGGCCGAGGATGGCCGGCACGCTGGTGCGGGGCAGGTTGCCGCGGCGGTTGATGACGTCGTGGTAGCAGACGCCGCACGCGTGCACCTTCAGCAGCACCTCGCCCTTGCCCGGACGGGGCACGGGGACGGTCTCCATCTTCAGATTGCCTGCCTCACCAAAGCTGCGCAGAACGACGGCCTTCATCTTCCGTGCCTCCGTGAAACCCTGATGTTTTCGTAACGGCGTGTCAGTGACCGACGAGCGCGTCGCGCTGGCCCCTGGAGTCGATGGCCCGGATGGCCGCCACCGTGCGGGCGTCCGGAAGCGGGGTGACGGGGAGCGACTCGGGCACCTTGAAGTCGAAGCCGGTGCGCTCGGCGATGGCGTCCTCGGTGGCCCACGGGTGGCGCGCCACGAGGCGTGCGCCCGCCGAGCCCAGCTCGAACACGCCGAGGTCGGAGATGAGCGTCACCGCCCGGCGAGGGTCCCTCGTGGTGGCCACCTGCACGGCGGGCACGAGGTTGCGGCGCGACTGACGGGGCACCAGCAGCACCGGCCGCTTCACCCACTGGCGCAGCGTGGCCGCGCCCGCCACGCCGGGGAACTTCGTCCTCGGGCGCTCCAGGCTGCCGCTGGCCGTCATGTTGGTGCAGCCGGCGCCGTCCACCTCGGCCGCGCCGAAGAAGACGGTGTCCACCCGGCCGCGCCGCGCATGGTCGAAGAGGTCGGGGATGGTGATTTCCGCCGTGCGGCCCTCCAGGTACGCCAGGTCCTCGGAGGAGGGATGCAGGGTGGGGAGGTCCGGGTCCAACGAGCCCACGCAGGCCAGGTACGTCAGGCCCGGCGCGTGCGTGGCGCGCGCCACGGCGATGGCGAGGATGGCCAGCGGCGAGGCGACGCCCGTGGCCACCACGGCCCCGTCGTCAATCTGCCGCGCGAGGAGGGAGACCACGGTCTCCGCCGGAGTCACGTCGACGGTGGCGCTCATGCGGCCCTCCGCGCCATCAGCGGCTGGAGGAACTCCGCCTCGCGCCCGGCCTCGGCCAGCGACAGGTAGCGCGACAGCATGGCGTCGTCGTGCGGGTACAGGCCCACGCAGCCGGTGGGCAGCGCGCCCTGGGGCGCGAGGACGATGCGGTCCACCTGGAAGCCGGGGATGGTGGCCCGGGGCAGCCGCGCCACGCGCTCCTCCACGGTGGCAATCACCCGCCGCGCCGCGCCGGCCACGAGCAGGTCCGTCGTCGGGTCCTCCATGTAGAGGTTGCCGCGCTCGTCCGCGGCGCGCGCGTGGATGAGCGCCACGTCCGGGTAGTACGCCGGCTCCACCGTGACGGGCTGGCCGGTGAAGGGGTCCATGACGACGCGCGGCGGCTCCGCCTCGGACAGCTCGGACACGTCCGCGTCCGGGGCGGGGATGAAGGGCAGCCCCATGGACGCGGCGCGCAGCCGCTGCACCACGCGGTAGCCGTCATGCTCACGCCAGGAGAGGGTGCCCTGCTCCATGGCCCGCTTGAGGCAGGGCATGGGGCGCACGCGGCCCTCCAGGCTCAGCGCGGCGAACGCCAATTCCACGCGCTCCAGGCATCCGCCCGCGACGAGGAACTCCGCGGGCAGCGGGTTGGGCAGCGAGATGAGGCCCAGCTTGCGCTTGCCCTGGGCGATGAGCTCCATCACCAGCGCCATGGGCGCGCGGCCGAGCATGAAGCCCCCTGTGGCCAGCGACGCGCCGTCGGGGATGGAGGCCACCGCCTCCTCCAGCGAGCACCAGCGCGCCGTCTTCATGGCGACTCCGTACCGGAGTCGGACGAGCCCGTGCCGGAGGTGGTGCCGGTGGGGCGGGGGACGACGCGCAGCGAGGACGTGCCCGGCTGTCCCTCCACGGCCGCGGCGGCGACCTGCGGGAAGAGCAGGTCCACCATGCCGTCGGCGAGCTGGTCATCCGTGAGGCGCCCGTCCGGCTTGAACCACTTGTAGATCCACAGGACCATGCCCAGGAACGAGAACGCGCCAATGGTGGGGTCCACCGGGCGGATGCGGCCCTGCTGCGCGGCCTGGGCGAAGGCCTCCTCGAGGAAGTCCACGTACTTCTTCTTCCGGGCGTCGATGAAGGCGCGCGTCTCGCCGGTGAGCGTGGCGTGCTCGTGGAGGATGATGATGACCTCCTTGGACCAGCCGCGCGTCACCAGCAGGATGTTGTGGCGCATGCACGCGCGCAGACGCTCCACCGGGTCCGCGATGTCCTGCACCTTCGAGAGGACCTGCTCCTCGAACAGGTCCATCCCGTAGTTCATGATGGCGAAGAGCAGCTGCTCCTTGTTCTGGATGTGGTGGTAGAGCCCCGCCTTCGTCATCCGGCACGCGGCGGCAATCTCCTGCATCGAGGTGCCCTCGTAGCCGCGCTCGCAGATGAGCCGCGCCGCCGTCTCCAGGATGGCCCGGTAACGCTCGCCTTCTTCCGGTCTCCGCCCGCTGTGCGTCATGGCTGTTCCTTCCGTCAGGCTGTAATTTTGAAGTTTCTCGCCACCTACCGACTGGTAGGTAACAGCAATCGACGCGGAGAGTCAATCCTGGATGTGCGGGCACCTGTGACGAGGGGTGCGCCGTTTGCTGGAGATTCAGGGAGTTACGGCTGCTGAGCGGGCCGGAGGGCGAGGGCTCCGTCCGTCATCGAAATGTCAGGCGAGCGTCCTAGGGTACGCGGCTCACCCCGTCGCACTCCCCGGAGACACACCATGCGTCGCCTCCCCCTTTGGGCCGGAGCTTTCCCCCTATTCGTAGCCGGTGCCGCATCTGCGCAATTCATCACGCCGCTGGAGGGCACCCGCTCGACGTCCGCGGACATCTCGGCGGTGGACGCCGTGACGAACGTCGTCAACGCGGACACCCGCCGCACGTACGGCTTCGAGGACTTCGACCACGCCATCAACCTGCGGGCCAACACCCGGTACGCGGGCTCTCCGAGCCGCGTGGACGCCAATGGCTCCGGGACGGAGACGTCGAGCATCACCGGCTCGCGCATCCAGGCGTCGGTGACGGCCTTCGCCGAGGGCGTGGCCGAGGCCCCGGGCGCACGGGGCTACGCGACTGGCAACGCGGACTTCTACCTGACGTTCCAGCTCGCCCGGCGCGTGCGCTACGTGGTGTCGGGTGACGGGCAGGCGTACTCGGACGCGCAGTCCACCTCCGGCGGCAGCCGTGGGGGCTCCGCGTCGCTGCTGTACATCGCCAATCTGGAGAGCGGCGTGCCCCTCCTCTCCATCGACATCGGCAACACGGACGCGGACTCGGTGCAGCGCCGTGGCTGGGCGCCCGCGGGGCCGTACACGCTGCAGGGCGACGTGTCGGCGCTGGTCGAGGCGAAGGACGTGTACTCCGCCTCTGCCTTCGCGTCGTGGAACCTGGACTTCCAGGCGTTCTGCGCGGCCGACTACGACACGAACGGCAGTGTGAACGCGCTGGACCGGGACGCGTTCCTCAACGCGTGGAACGCGCGCAGCCTGGAGGCGGACATCGACGGCAACCGCACGGTGGATACGGCCGACCGCACGATGTTCCTGCTGGCGTTCGGTTCCGGCTGCTGATTGCTGAAGGTCGGGCGCGGGCCCATCTTGGGGCCTGGCGCTGAACGACTGCTGCCCTGTCCGCCGCCCCCATGCGAGGGGAGCGGCGGGCCAGGGAGGAAGCCCCTTCACCTCCGACCGGAGCAGGAGCTGCGGGGATGTCCTCCGTGGGCTCGTGCCGGTGCCATGCGCACGTTGAGGCTGTGTCGCACGTTCCGCGTGAGGGAGCGCGGAGCGGGCCGGTGGAGGAGGCGAGCGATGGCAGCGGAGGAGCAGGCCGACATCGTCGTGGTCGGCGGAATCAGCACGGACTTCCTCGTGCAGGGCCCCCGCCTGCCCGGCCCCGGAGACCGTGTGGAGGGCCACCTCTTCCTGGAGAGCCTGGGAGGGAAGGGCGCCAACGGCGCGGTGGGCGCGGCGCGGCTCGGGGCTCGCGTGGCGCTCATCGGCCGCGTGGGCATGGATGCGCGGGGACTCGCGCTGCTGGAGCAGCTCGAAGGCGAGGGCGTGGACATCCGGTCGGTGGGGCGGGACGCGGGAGAGATGACCGGCGTGGTGCTGGAGATGGTGGACGAGGCGGGACGGACGCAGAGCCTCGCCTCGCCGGGCGCCAACCACTGCATGAAGGTGGCGGATGTGATGCGGGCGGAGGAGCGCATCACCGCCGCGCGCGTGCTGCTCGCGCAGCTGGAGGTGCCGCTGGACGTCGTGAGCGCGGCGGTCCACATCGCCCGCGCGGCCGGCACACGCGTGGTGTTGGATCCGGCTCCGGCGATGGACCTGCCGGAGGACCTGCTGGAGGCCATCCACGTCATCCGCCCCAACGCCAAGGAGGCCGAGGCCCTCACGGGCGTGGAGGTCCGGGACAGGGACTCCGCCCGGCGGGCCGCGGAGAACCTGCTGCGGCGTGGGGTAGGGGGCGCGGTGGTGGCGTCGCCGGATGGCAGCCTCGTGCTCTGGTCCGAGGGCGAGCTGTGGCTGCCGGACCTGGCGCTGGAGCGCGCGGACACCACGGGCGCGGGGGATGCCTTCTCCGCGGCGCTCGCCGTGGCCATCGCGGAGGGGGAGTCCCTGACCGAGGCGGCGCGCTTCGCCCACGAGGCGTCAGCGCTGGCCACGCTGCGGCTGGGCGCGCTCGGAGGGCTGCCCACGCGCGACCAGGTGGAGTCACGGCTCGCGCGGCTCGGGCCCTCGGGTGAGTGGCCCGAGTCGCCGCATCATCCTTGAGCAAGGGCGGGCCGTGACGACCCAAAGTGTTGCCGCGCACCTTTGTTGATGGTCGGGTGAGCCGCTGGTTGATGGCCATCGCCGGAGGCGCGTCTCAGCGCGCCAAGCGACTTGATGGACATCAATTTCCAGGTTGGCGTATCCGGTTCGACCCTGTCTGGGACTCTCCATGTTGAAGCGCCTGCTCATGGCCGCGCCAGAGAGCCCGCCGCCACCACGACAGTCTCAATCGTCGTGTGTGCCCAGCTCACAGATGCGCCGGCCGCCGACAAGTATCAGCGGCCCGCCACACCAGCAGCGCTCTCCGGGGGCGAGAGGGCGCGGGGCCTGAGGCAGCTCCGCGGGCTCGCTGCGGAGTTGGCGCAGCGCGCGGTCGCAGTCCGCGCGGACACGCCTGCGGCGCAGTTGCTCCGGCGTCTGTGCTGGGGGACAGGCTCTCCGCACGTGGGCACCTCCACGCTGAAGAAGGGGCGTCCGTGCCCCGCAGCGTTCGGCAGGCGTCAAGCACTACCTCCCCAGGGTGATTCGCGCGCGCCGCGCGAACCGTCAGGCTCGGCACCCGCTGGGGGATGCCATGCCGGACGAGGAAGAGAACAACACGCTCGTCAACGGGCTGAGTCCCGTAACGCAGAAGAGCAAGGGCCAGGTGGTGGGGTTTCCGGACGTGTGCCTGACGCCGGGGCCGAGCGGGCCCATGCCGGTGCCGTACCCCAACATTGCCAAGGGCGACTCACTGAAGGGCGGCTCCAAGAGCGTCACCATCAACGGCGCTCCAGTGTGTCTCTCCACGTCGCGCCTTGGCACGTCCACTGGCAACGAAGCCGGGACGGCAGGGGGTGGCGTCGCCTCCGGCAAAACGAAGGGCGCCGCCCACCCCCTCAGCTTCTCCTTCGACGTGAAGATTGAGGGTAAGCCCGTCGTGCGGAACGCCGACCTGTTCACGCTGAACGACTACAACACCGGGCCGTTCCCCATCATGCAGTCGCAGGGTGCGCGCCCGGTAGCGGGGAGGGTAGAAGAGCGCGAGGTGGCCCGGCCTGTGGCACGGTGCCCGTATTGCGGCAAGGAGAAGCACGGCTTCGACAAGATGGGGCGCGGCGGGAACCTCGGCAGCTCCGCCGCGCTCGGGCGGAACATGCTGGAGGGCCGGCCGCTGTCGGCGCACCCCTGGTACGCGGGGTTGTTCTCGCTCGCTGCGCACCACCTCATCTGCCTGGAAGCTCTGGAGAGCAGGAGGTGGGCGCTGTACTGCGTGCGTTTTGGCTACCACCCGGACCGCAGGCAGAACGGAGTCTTTCTGCCAATGACGATGTCTCGCGCGTGTGAGCTTCACGTTGCGGTCCACCGAGGGAACCACGCTGAGGGCTACGCGTTCGACGTCCATCTGCCCTACCCCAAGGCGGTGGGGCGTGAGCTGAAGAAAGTCGAGGACCTCCTGCAGCGCGGCGCGTTCTGTTCGGACCCCGCTGAGTTCGTTCGGATGCTGGATGCTGTCAGCGCGAAGGTTCTGAAAAGGGTCGCGAGTTTCACCTGGACCCTCACGCGGGACGGACTCGACTACGGTCCGGGCGGGAGAGGATGCTCGGGGCTCACGAGCATCCGGGAGAAGCCCAGCACCCTGGCATGCCCAAGAGAGAGACGCCACAGTCGAGGTCTCCGCTTCGTGAATCGTCCCCTTCGCGTTGGAGAGTGAGCGATGCAAACCGAGTATTTCGTCATCGAGTCAGCGCCGAACAACGACCATCCGCTTCTGGCGATGGATGAGGAGGTGGTGGGCTTGGGGAGACCGGAACCTCTCGTCATTTCGGGCCCGCTACAGTTGCGACTGGGCGCTCCAGTGCCGCGTGCCCCAGTGATGGTGGACCACCACGGCCTGCCGCAACCGGTGTTCTCAGCTCGAATCGTGGAGGCGTTGAAACCGCTCGGACTCTATGGCGTTCAGTTCGTTCCGGCTGATGTGACGGTGAAGCCGGGTGCCGTGCGGAGATATTGGGTGCTGCACGTCTTCAACGAGTTTCAGTGCCTCGACCGGCAGAGGTCCATCTATGAGTTCTTTCCTGGCCACGAGGTAGCGCTGAGCCTTGACAAGCTGGTGCTGGACGAGCGCGTGCTCCAGGAAATCCCGCTGGAGCGGAGGCTGCTTTTCGTGGTCGCCGAGTCGACCTCCACCTATGTCTTCCACCGTTCCCTGGTTGAGCGGGTGCTCGCGTTGACGCCGCCGCCGGAGGGGCTGCGCTTTATTCCCGTGTCGGAGTGGAACGACTCGGCCGGCTTCCGGTGACGGGCGACGCCCCCGCCCCAGCTCGAAGAGCGGTCCCTGGACGAGGGCGCTCACCGTGGGCTCCGTGGCCCAGGCGGAGGCGGTCAGTGCTTCAGCGCCAGCATGCCGGTGCTGGGCGCGGTGTCCTCGGTCAGGCTGTCTGGCACCAGAGCACCGGCCTGCGCGAAGGCTTGCTCGATGGCCTCACGCTGGTGCTGTCCCATCTGGTCCTGGATGCAGAGGGCGTCCTGCCCGGGGATGCAGCCGCCCATGTCCACCTGCGCCACCGCCTCGGGTGCCGGCATCTCCTGTGGCGCTGCCGGCTTCACGGACGCCGCGTCCTCGTTCACCAGGCTGCGCGAGTGGCCGCAGCCCGCAAGGCCCACGAGAAGAGTGACGGAGACGAGAAGAGTGCGCATGGTGACCTCCATGCGTGGCAGGTAGAGCATTCGTCGTGCGACCTGCGCCCTCGTGTCGAATCAAGGGCTTCGGCCTGCGCCTGCTGGGTTCTTCGCTTTCGTGGAGTGCTGGTGACCCCCTCACGACGGCGGTAGCCGGGGTGCAGTGCGCGCCTCTCAGACGGGTGGCACCGTGAAGCCCTGCACCTCGTGCTCGGGGTTGGCGTCCTGGTGGGCCATCGCGGTCGCTCTGCACACCCGCGAGCCCGACGCCTCTGCGCGGTTCGGCGCGATAGCCGCGCTGGATCTTCGGCCCCGGCCTCCGGCACCCAGTGCGCTGCCTGGGATTCCTCGCGCCTCACCTGGGACGTTGTGGGCACCGTGTCCTGGGCTCTGGGCGCGGTCAGCGGCGGGGTGACCCTCCTCACCAACCTGGTGGGCGAGGACAGGGGCGGCAGTTGGCCCTGGGACTCACCTCGGTGGTGCTGGGGGCGCTGACGGTAGCCTCCGAGTACGCCGAGGACGGGCTCACCGCCCGCTTCACGGAGCGCTGCACCCTGCCGACGCCCGCCTCCGCGGCGCGCTGAGCGGCTCCTGCATCAACACGGCCCGCCCTGGAGTCATGCCCGGGGTGGCCGCTGTGTGTCCAGGGTGCCGGCCCGTACCGCCACGGCCCTGCAATAGGAATTTTTAGAAGGCCAATTCGGCCGCCGTCTCCCGGCCCTCGCACGAGGACGGGGCGCCCTGGTGAAAGGACACTGTCGTATGAATCAGCACTTCCACATCCAGCCCATTCTCTCGCGCGAGGTCAACGTCATCTTCCTACTGCGGCGGCGGGCGCGCTGGCTCCGGCAGAGCAGCTCGACGCTCTATGGGCGCGGGTACCTCTCTCTGGCGGCGGCGCTGGGCTCGCACGCGCAGGCCGCGGCGCAGGAGGCGGAGGCGCGCGAGAAGCAACTGTACCGCCTTCTGGCCCAGATTCCTCTGCAGGCTCGCGCGTAGCCGCTTGGCGCGTTAGACCGCCTGAATGGAGTCCGGAACCACGGCCCGTGCTGGCGACGCCGGCCGGGCGGGGGGGGGGCGGTGACCACTTGCGGTCCTGAGTCACGATATTCGGTCCACCGGTCAGGGTGCGGCCGGAGACGCCGGCAAGCGCTAGTTCCCGCCGAACCACCTGCGCACAGCCTGTGTCGCGATGGCTCCAAACAGGGTCGCTCCAAGGATTTGGCCCCAGCGCCAGAGTCGCGCGGATCGCCGGTCGAGGATACCCTCCAGAACGGCGTGCTCCTTCACAAGGTCCTCGATGCGAGACGCAGCGCGCGCCAGCTCCTTCTGTAGGCGCTCGGTCTCCCCAATGTCACCCTTCCAAAACGGCAACCGTCGCCTGTAGTCCTGCGCTTTATCTAACTCGGTTCCGATATCATGCTCGATTCCGGCGATGCGCTCTCTTACCGCTCCGCGCATCTTTCGGCTCCGAGCGACGCTCGCCAGCCATTGGTTGAACTGGGTCTGCCAGCGCTCCATGTCGTCCTGCATCGAGAACCCCTGCTGTACCGCGCATGGTCCTCCGAAACGGAAGCGCGCCGCCCTTCACGCGTCAACTTCTTGACCGGCAGCCAGCCCTGCACGACGAAGAGACCAGGAGCGTCCACCGAGTCTCTCCCGGAAAGAGCCGCCACACCGCGATAGACGGCAGTCCACGTGTATCGCCGACACAGCTACCGCGTGAACTGCGGAGGCGGTAGCAGGTCGTCGATGATAGGCAGCATGAGGTTGTTGCCCTGGCGCGGGTGCAGGAAGTCCAGCAGGTGCATGAACTGCTCCCACGTCGTGCACTTCTGCATCAGCCGGATGACGTCGCGCAGGTGCTCCGCGAGCGCGGGGTGCCCAACGTCCGTCGAGAGGTGCTGGTGGTGGCGTGCCAGGCGGTTGCCGTTGGCGTCGATGGGGTTCCGGGCCTGCAGGTGACGGAGCAGCCCCGGGGCGAGTCGCTCGTAGACGATGTCGTTGGTGTAGTGGGCGATGACGCCCGGACGCGGCGTCGCGGGTCCATCCCAGGGCCACGCCTTCAGTCGGAAGATTCCCGCGTAGAAGGGGTCTGGGAAGCGCTTCACCCATGGGGAGAGTCCGGAGCTGAGGAAGCGTTCTGCCACCGCCTCACGGACAGCGGCGACGGTGGCCCCTGTCGTCATGGCGTCGAAGGCTCGGATGACCTTGAGGTTGAAGGCCGGAGACACCCACATGGCGTACGCATAGACGAGCTCACGGCAGACATACGTCCCGCCGTTGCGGCCCTCGTGCTGCTCCACGGGCGAACTCCTCACATCCGAGGAGTTTCGCAGTTCGGCGACGAGCCCGGACGCCATGTCGTTGCGCAGGAAATTGGAGGGCTGATGGCGCTTCTCACCGCCGGCCGCGCGGTGCAGGTCGTTGAGGCTGTACCTGCCGTGCGCGTCCTGTGTGATGACGACCTTCCCGATGGTGATGCTGCTCGGCTTGCACTTCGACATGTGTCCTCCAGGGACGTGGAGCTTCAGGGTGCCAGGAACACCCGTGGACGTGCATGTGACAGCGGCTCCTGGAATCGCTGAACGTCTGAGCTGTATCTGCGGGGGAATGGCTCGTCGATTTACGGCACGGCGTCTGCGACCTGCGGGCAGGCCCGTGTCAGGTGCTGATCAGCTCCGGCCCTGTAATCCCGGGAAGAGCGGCCCAGCGCCCACCTCCGGCGTGTGAGCCCGCCGCTGAATGGCGAGCGTCAGCAGGCCCACCACCTCCAGCCGCGTCAGCCCGCCCACGTCCTCCCACGCGGTGAGCCCCAGCCCGCCAATCGAGGGCGGCACCATGCAGCGCGTGGCCGCGGCGTGCGCCTCGCGCCAGGCGGCCACCTCGCGGGGCGGCGCCGGAGGCTGGCCCTCGCCGAAGGGCTGGGCGAGTTGCTCGCGCGTGGCCTCAAAGCGCCACCAGCAGCTTGGCCAGCTCGACCCTGGCAGGGGCTTCATAGACCCACCCACTGCCTCCAGCTTGCCTTGACACCCGCTCAACAACATCGCCAGCATGTGCAAGGGACAAGGTCGCCGCTTTACTGCTTCCTCAAACAACACCGAACCACCGGGATATCATGGCAGCTCCAACTGCATTCCGCTCTCCCTGCGCATCATGCGAGCGAGAAACAAGGCATTCAGTGCTTCATGAAACTATGGATGGGCCGTCTAGCGGAGACGACTATCCAGAGTACATATATTACCAAATCATAAGATGCCTCGGATGCGAGACGATTGCATTTAGGCAACATTCCGAGGACTACGTAACGCCAGGGTACGTCGACGACGAAGGAAACATTCATCCCTCGACAACCACAAACGTCTACCCACGCCTCCTTAAAAACCGACTCAAACCACATTTATACTGGCCTCATCCGATCCCCGAAATAGTCAGGGATATCTACAACGAAACAATCAATGCAACAAAAGAGAATGCGCTAACACTTGCCGGAATAGGATTTCGCGCCATTATCGAAGCAATATGCAATGACCAGAAAATCCACGGCAAAGATCTTCAGCGAAAGATTAATGCCCTTGCCCAGAAAGGCATGATCTCAAAACTAGAGGAGAAGCGCCTTCATGCCATCAGGTTTCTTGGCAATGATGCAGCGCATGACATCAAGCGCCCGTCGCTTGCGTCCATTCAGGTTGTTCTTAAGATCGTAGAACATCTGATTGAAAATATTTACATACTCGACGCGGAAACTCAGAGCAACCTAGAGACGGTCATTGATACATATGACGACTTCAAGGGCGTGCTTGTTGCGAGCATCAAGACTCTCCCTCCGGGGGATGAAAAGCCGCTTACGTCTATTCTTGGCAAGACAATCCGAAGGCTCGTAAATTCGCTGCCGGCCATGGAGAAGCAGTTGACCGCCGATATCAAAGCCGGCGCTTTCCCTGACTTGGGCATGGGGAAAACTGTGTCCATAAAGAATGGCTCACACGTGGTTCAGTACTACATCAAGACCTGAGGCTGGGCGTGGGAAGCTGGCGTGGGAAGCTCTTTTCGCGTCCGTCCGCAGCGAGGCGCAGCCCCCGCCAGACGCCCACCGGGTCCAGAACCAACAACTGGGCGCCTGTGTCGAGCATCCCCTCGGCCAGCTTAGAGGCGCCGTACGTCTTCCCCGCGCCGCGGCGGGCGAGGAAGGCGAACGTCTGCGTCACCGCGTCCAGCGGCAGGTGCAGGTCCTTCGACAGCTCGATGTCCTTCCGCTCACCCACGGGGCGCCCCCTTCCGTGCCCGCCGGGTGACGAGCGCCGGCCGGCCCAGCGTCGCCGCCAGCTCCCCCTCACGCACGACGGTAAGGCGCAGCTCCTCGCACGAGAAGAGGTAGGTGAGGAGGCTGCGGGACGCTGGGTTGTTGGCGTCGCCCATGAGCCGGAGACGCAGGCCGTTGAGCGTCAACGAGAGGGCGTGCCGGCGGTTGCGCTGGTCGCAGATGCGGAAGGGGCGAAGGTGGAAGCCGCTCGCCACAGCGTCCTCGGCGCCGAGCTGGGCGGACTCCTTGGCCACGCCCACCAGCACCTTCTTGGCGCGGACCTGGCCCGCCTCGCGCTCCCGCTTCGCGTCGGCCAGCGCGCGGGCGACATCTTCCAGCAAGGACCGCAGCCACTTGTCGCCCGTGTCCTTGCCCGCGTGCACCGTATCCGTCCGGCGAAGGGTGTCTGCGGGGCATTGCGGAGCTGAGCAGGGCGGGTCATCCCTGGGCGGATGCTGAAGAGAGTCGAGAAGCCGGAGTGGCTGCGGGTCGCTGAGGAGTTCGAGGCCAGCGGGCTGACGCAGCGAGAGTTCGCCGGGCGCCGGGGACTGCGCCTGAGCACGTTGCAGTCGTGGGTCTACCGTCGCCGGCGCCAGGGGAGCGCGGTGGCCGAGCCGCCCGTGCGCTTGCTGCCGGTGCAGGTGAGCCGGGCACCCGCGGCGAGCGCTCCCGGCAGCGTGGAGGTCGTCCTCGTCGGCGGCATGCGGGTGCGAGTCTCCCCGGACGCCGACGTGGACTACGTGGCCCGGTTGGTGGCGGCGCTGGGGCGCACGGCGTGCTGACGCTACCGGCCTCGGTGCGAATCCTGCTGGCCACCTCTCCGGTGGACATGCGCAAGTCGATTGATTGACTCATGGCCCTGGTGCGCACCGCATGGAGCGAGGACGTCTACTCGGGCCACCTCTTCGTCTTCGTCAGCCGGAGGGGCGACCGGGTGAAGGTTCTCACCTTCAGCCGGGGCGGCTTCGTCCTCTACTACAAGCGCCTGGAGACGGGCCGCTTCCGGCTGCCGCTGGTGGGCGCGGACGCCCAGTCGGTGCAGTTGGACGCCACGCAGCTGGCGATGCTGCTGGATGGCATCGACGTCGCCGCGGTGAAGCGCCAGCCTGCTTGGATGCCCCCAGGGCGCACAGGGAGCTGAGCACGTCACGCGGCGAATGCCCTACCGGATGGGTTGTTGAGCCCGGGTGCCCCGAGTCCTCCCCCTCGACCATCACTGCCCCTGGCGCGAAGAAGCCGAGGAGCTCAAGGAGCGCCTCTCTTCGCTGGAGGGGAAGATGGCGGCGCTGGAGCGTCACGTCTTCGGCAGAAGGGCCGAGCGCCTGCCGCCGGTAGCGGCCGAGCTGCGCGAGGAGGCCACGAGCGCGGAGTCGAAGTCCGCGCGCGACGAGGCGGCCCAGAAGAAGCGCCGTGAGCGGGCGGCCCGCAAGGCTCAGGAGTGCCCCACGCGCGAGATTCGGCACGCCGTCCCCGCCGACGAGCGGCACTGCCCGGCGTGCGGCAGCGAGGAATTGAAGCCGGTGGGCAAGGGGCGCACCAGCGAGGTGTACGAGTACATACCGGCGCGCTTCGAGCGACAGGTGCACGTTCGCGAAGTCCTCGGGTGCAAGTGCGGCCAGGTGTTGCCGCGCACCTTTGTTAATGGTCGGGTGATCCGGCTGGTTGATGGCCATCGCCGGAGGCGCGTCTCAGCGCGCCAAGCGGCTTGATGGACATCACGGGCGAGCGCGCAGGCGCTCATCCTCCAGCGCGTCGTGGACAGGCCGAATCCACCGCTCCGCCAGCTCGCGTGACAGCGTCGTCACCCGGCGCGCCTTGGTCTCCGTGTCGTCCTCGAAGGTGAGCACGGGGTTCTTCGCGTCGCGCTCCGCGACGGCGCGCAGGTGTCCGGCCTCCTCCGCCGTGAGCTTCAGGCCGAAGAAGTCCGTGACGATGGCGGCGGCGTCCGTCTGGAGCTGCGTGTAGTTCACCAGCCGCGCCGGGCCCTGGCGCTCCCGGTAGCCGCGCAGCCCCGCCTCGCAGATGCGAGCCAGGACACGTGCGCCGAACTCCTCCAACGGCATGCCCTCCACCGCCACCGGCTCCAGGCCGAGCCGTGCCGGCTCCAGCATCCCCGGCAGCATGTGCGCGCCCCGATGGTTCTGGTGCGAGGCCATCACCTCCACCGGGTCCCGGTAGAGGAACAGCCATGGCACCCCGGGGAAGGCCCGCTGGAGCAGCGGCAGCTCCAGCGCGTGCCACGCGTCCAGCTTGAGGAACACCGCCTCCTCCTCGGGATGGCGCCGCTGGCCGAGCGCGCCCACCACCGCGCGCAGCCACTCGATGCGCTGCTCGTCCGTGACGCCCGGCACGCGCAGGTGCGCCCGCAGCACCGCGTCCACCGGGCCCGCCTCGGACAGGACGATGTGCCGGGGCAGCGCCGCGAGCAACTGCGCCACCAGCGTGGAGCCACAGCGGGACATGTGGAAGACGAGCCCGCGCACAGGCAGCCCCGGCCGCGCCGCGTGCCGCTCCACCAGCGTCTCCAGGGACGTTTGATGGCGGAAGAGCAGGGCGAAGGGGTGGCCCAAACGCCGCTCCAGCGTCTGGTCGAAGAACGGGTCCGTGAAGCGCCGCGTGCCCAGGTGGCACCAGTCCACGCGCAGCCCGCCCTCGGCCTCGTAGATGCGTCCGGGCACCCAGCCGTCCAGACTCACGGGGCCACTCATACCCACCGCTCCCGCCACGTCCGCCGGGCGTCGCGCAGGGCCTCCCGCACGTCCTCGTCCGTGAAGTGGCAGCCCCGCTCGGCGCCGAGCTTCCGCGCCAGCGCGGTGAAGGCCCGCGTGTCCGCTGTCGCCTCCAGCGCCTCCTGGAGGAATGGTTCCTCCAGCACGAGCTGGCGGAACCGCTCGAAGTCATCCGGGAGCGCCATGGCCTCGGCGAAAAGGGCGCGCAGCCAGTCATCCACCACGCAGTCCATCACCAGGTGGACGCGGTCCACGTCGGTGGGGTTCTCCACGCGGTGAGGACGGTTGAAGTCGAGGTACCAGCACTCCCCCGGCCGCATCACCACGCGCTGGCCCGACAGGAAGAAGGCCACATCCGGGTGGGTGGCGATGGGCACGTGGAGCCGCACCTCGCCGTCCTCGAAGCCCAGGTTGTAGTCGGTGTGCTCGCGGATGCGCGCGCCCGCCGCGAGCTTCAGCAGCCTCGCCGAGCCGATGGGGCACCGGAACGCGGCCAGCACCTCGCGAAAGGCGGGGTGGCGCGCGAGCAGCGGCGTGTCCGCGTAGCGCTCCCGGCCCGTGGGGTCCGGGTAGATGCGTCCCTCCTCGCCCCCTATCGAGCGCAGGGGCACGCCGCTCCACTCGCCCTCGTACTCACGTTTGTTGAAGTGCGGCACCCAGGCTTCCGGCGGCAGTCGCGCCAGTTCCTCCTGGAGGCGGGCCGCGTCGAAGCGCAGGGGCAGGCGGAGACGTTCGGGCACGGAGAGCGAGGTCATGCGAGCGACATTCTCGCACGGCCTCACCCCAGGCGCGTCGCCCGGTGTGCCGCCTTCGCGCGGGCCAGCGCCGCCTGGGCCCGGGCGAGGGTGCCGCGTGGGTCCTCCTCGCCCTCCACCTCGACGGCGGCGGACACCACCTCCGGCGCACCGGGCCCGTCCTGGAGCCGGTGACGCACGGCCTCCGTGCCGGCGGCATCCACGCCGGGGAGCACCGCCAGCAGCGTCCCGCCCTCCCAGCGCACCGCGAAGCCCGCCGTTCCGACGAGGTCCGCCAGCCGGCGCGCCACGTCCCGGAGCGCGGCGTCTCCCGCGTCGAAGCCCCGCTCCGCGTTGAGCCGGCCGAGTTCCACCCAATCCACCAGCAGCACGCCGCACGGCACCCCGTCCCGCCGGCAGCGGCCAATCTCCCGCAGCAGCCGCTCCTCGCCCACGCGCCGCGTGTCCAGCCCCGTCAGCGCGTCCACGCGCGATGGCCGCTCCCGCTCGTCACGGGCGGACGGCGCGCCGCCCACGTCCGACAGCGTCAGCATCTGCGCCACGCCCCCGGGCACCGGGAAGGGCCGCGCCACCCACCGCAGCCGCCGCGGCCGCGGACGCTCCAGCGCCAACGTCAGGCGGAAGCCGCGCGAGGACTCGGAGGCCAGGTCCAGCTGCCGCAGCGTGAGCGCCGGGTCCGCCGTCAGCCCCGCCACGTGCTGACAGAAGGCCTCGAAGGTGAGCCCCGAGAGGCGCTCCAGCGGCAGGCCCAGCACATCCGCCAGCGCCGCGTTGCCCGCATGGGGCCGGCGTCCGGGCGCCACCAGCAGCACGGGCGCCTCCAGCGCGCGCACCGCGTCCGCCAGCACCGCCAGCGCCGCCGCCTCCGTGAGGGACGGCTCCGCCCGCACGGCGTCCGGCAAGGCGAGCCGCGCCACCTGCCGCGCGCGGGCCCGCTGCTCCAGGTCGCCGGCCACGCGCCGGGCCAGCTCGCGCAGGGCCGCCAGGTCCTCGGCGCCCAGGACGAGGGGGCGTGTGTCGATGACGCACAGCGAGCCCAGCACCTCGCCGGCGGACGTCACCAGCGGCGCCCCGGCGTAGCTGCCGACGATGCCATCGCGCACCAGCGGGTTGTCGCGAAACACCGGGTGGCGCGCGGCGTCCGGCACCACCAGCGACTCGTGGCCCTGCACCACGTGGTGGCAGAAGGACCAGTCCCTCGGCGTCTGCCGCGCCTTCGCGAGCGA
Organism: Pyxidicoccus fallax; assembly: GCF_012933655.1. Taxonomy (GTDB): domain Bacteria; phylum Myxococcota; class Myxococcia; order Myxococcales; family Myxococcaceae; genus Myxococcus; species Myxococcus fallax. Next base: position 37,324 of record NZ_JABBJJ010000057.1, read on the forward strand.
CGGCGGCAGGCCCACGTGCGCCTTGAACCACTGACGGTCTCCCAGCACCAGCGACAGCAGCGCCACCGGCACGCCGAACGCCTGCGCCACCTCGGAGACCAGCTCCTGCAGCTCCGCCTCCGGCGGCCCTTCGTCCACCAGCCGCATCGCGTCGATGCGCGCCAGCCGCTGGTGCTCGTGCTCGGGCGCCGGCTCGGCCGGAGCGGGGAGGGTGGCCCGCTGGCCGGCCAGCACCCGCCGCACCGTGTCCCGCACCAGCTCCGGCGAGGCCCGGCGGCTCAGCAGCGCCTCGATGCCCAGCACGTCCTTGAGCTGCCAGGCGCGCACGCGCAGCTCGTCGAAGGCCGTCACCACCACCACGCGGGTACCAGTGGAGTCCGGACGCTCACGCAGCCACGACAGCAGCGCGAAGCCGTCCACCCGCGGCAGCACCAGGTCCGTGACGAGCAGCGTGGGCGCGCCGCGCTGGCGCACCACCTCCTGCGCCTCCGCGCCGTCACGCGCCGTCGCTCCCTCCAGCCCCTCCGCCGCGAGCAGCGAGAGGAGTCCGGCGGCGCGAGCGGGGTCGGGCTCGGTGATGAGCGCGTACGAGGCCATGTCCGTGAGATGCTGCCACGGATACCCGGTTGCCAAAGCCCCCGTACGAGCAGGCAGGCTTTTTCCGTCCCCGGGTTACTTGAGTTTCACGACAACACGGAATCACTGCCCGCTGCCGGGCGGCGGCTCCGGGGGGACGGGGGCGGCGAGCGACCCCGAGGCGCCCTGGGGGTAGCGGACGAACAGGCGCCGGAGGGCATCGCGCTGCCTGCCCAGCTCTTCCCCGCGCGCCACGGCATCCACGGCCAGCATCAGCCCCAGTCCCGCCCACGCGGGGAGCAGGGGCAGCACCCAGCCCACGTCCGCGGCCAGCCAGCCCACCAGCGCCAGGTGCACGAGCCCCAGCGACAGCGCCGCCCACAGCACCCCGCCAAGCGTGCGAGCCCGCCGGCCGAGCAGCGCGAAGGCCAGCAGCACCACCGCCGTCTCCAGCACGCCCGCTCCGGCCACGAGTCCGGACGAGCGCAGCAGCCGGTACGAGCGGAGGTTGTCCAGCGCGAAGGCGTGAATCTCCACGCCGGGCACGGCCACCTGTCCCGGCAGCGTGCTCTGCCCGTGCAGCCCCATCGCGGTGACACCCACGAAGACCGTCTTCCCGCGCAGCGCGAGGTCCAGTCCCACCGAGCCCGGGTCCGCGTGCAGCACGTCCGCCAGGCTCACCCGGGGCATCCAGTCCGGCGAGGGCAGCCGCATCAGCGGAGCGCCCTCATCCGTGGCCGCCAGGGCCATCAGCGACTCGGCCCGCTCGGGCATCAGGTACAGCGCGGTGGCGAGCGCGAGCGAGGGCCACGTCCTTCCCCCCACGTCCACCACGTAGGGGTAGCGGCGGATGACGCCGTCGCCGTCCACCAGCATGTTGAGGGTGCCGCTGCCCCGCGCCGCCATGCGCAGCGGGGCGATGCTGCCCGCCATGGAGCGGGCCTGGAGCCGCGGCGTGGTGCCGGCCAGCGACAGGGGCGTGCCGAGCGCCCCGTCGTCGTCCAGGGGCGTCATCGCCGGCACGTCGTCCGTCAGCGCCGCGGCGCCGAGGATGACGCCGCCGCCCTCGGAGAGCGCCTCGGCCAGCCGGGCATCGCCGTCCCGCGCGTGCAGCTTCGCCTCCAGGTCCGCCGCGAGCGCCGCGCCCGCGGGCTGCTCCGCGAGGCCGGAAGCGCGCAGGGCCTCCAGCACGTCCTCGCCCAGCTCCAGCGCGTCGCGGGAGCCGGGCTGGTCGAAGATGATGTCCACGGCCACGGCCGCGGGCCGCTGCGCCGCCAGGGCTCGGAAGGCCCGGGCCCACGTCGCGCGCGACAGCGGCCACCGCTCGCCGAGCGCGGCCAGCGCGCGGTCATCCACCTCCACCAGCACCAGGTCCGCGCTCCGAGGCACCTCGGGCAGCAGCCGGCTCACGGCCTGGTCATAGAGGCCGCGCTCCAGGAAGCCGGGCGCGCCGCCCCTCACCGCGGTCACCCCCGCGAGCGCCACGCCCACCAGGGCCCCCAGGGCCCGGAGGAGGGTGAGGCGTCGCGGGTGGGAGGCGCGGACGGGCTCGGTGGCAGCGGGGGGGCTCATGCGGACGGAACTCAGGGGCGAACGTCAAAAGCGAAAATCTTCGAGGGGAAGCCGACGAAGCCGTCCGCGTCCACGGCCAGCACGCGCCAGAACCACTTGCCCTCGCCCAGGTCCGGCACCTCCAGCTCCGCGCCGCGGGCCTCGTAGGTGCGCACGCCCGCGGCGAAGTCCGCCGTGCGCGCCACCTCCACCCGGTACCTCCGCGCGCCGCTCACGGACGCCCACGTCAGCCTCGGCGCCACCGGGAAGGTGCCATCGCGCGGGTCCACCATCGTCGGCGCCACCAGCAGCGGGCGCGGCGGCTCGGGCGGGCCCTCGGGCAGCGCCCGCGAGCCGTAGCCCCCGACGACGTCCAGGTCGCCCTTCTTGGCGATGAACCCCACCCGGCCCTCCAGCGTCTCCAGCCGGGTGACGCCGTCCTCCTGCGCCGTGAAGCGGAACTGCGTGCCGCGCACACCGGCCACCGCGCCGCGCGTGCGCACCTCGAAGACGGAGCCATCGCCGCCAGCCGCCACGCGCGTCTCCACCGTGCCCTTCAGCAGCTCCAACTGCACCTTGCGCCGCAGGTTGGCCATCAGCTCCAGGGTGCCCAGCCGCACCAGGCTGTCCGCCAGCACCCGCACCGTGCTGCCGTCCGCGAGCACCAGCTCCGCGTGCGCGCCCGGACCGGTGAGCAGCAGCTCGCCCGTGTACAGCGCGTCACCCATCGTCCGCGGCCGCAGCTCCGCCTGGGCGGGGCCCGCGGACACGTCGCCGCTGGCCGCCCGCACGCGCGCCACCGCCGGCTGCGCGGGCCGCTCCACGTAGGCGAGCTGAAGCTGCCCGGGCTCGCCCGGCACGGCCGGAGGCGCCACCGCCGACACCCGCGTGCGCGGCACGCCCGCGGCCACCAGCACCTCCGCCGCCGCCTTCGCCACCGCGATGCCCTGGCCGTCCAGCCGCTCCGCGTCCGGCAGCCGCGCCGCCAGCGTCACCGAGCGGATGGCCGGCCTCGCCTGGAGCGCCGCCGCCACGTGCTGGAGGCAGGCCTCCGTCTCCGGGCCCTTCGGGGCGAGCGGCCGGCCCGTCACGATGCGGCCGCCCTCGAAGCGCACGCCGCCACAGGGCTCCCCGGTGTCCGCCGCCAGGGCGGGGGGGGCCACGAGCCCCAGCACCATCATCCACGCAGCAGCGCGCTTCACGGCGTGCCTCCCTTCGCCGATGGCTCGGCGACCTTCACGATGGTGAACTCCACGCGCCGGTTGTTCTCACGCCCCTTCGGCGTCGCGTTGGTGTCCACCGGCTTCGACTCCCCGTGGCCCACCGCCTCCAGGCGCTCCGGCATGATGCCCTCCTTCACGAGGAAGGCACGCACGGTGTTGGCGCGGCGCTGCGACAGGTCCAGGTTGCTCTCCTCGGCCCCCTGGTCGTCCGTATGGCCCTCCACGCGCACCAGCAGCAGCTGGGGATTGGCCTTCAGCACCGAGACCACCTGCCGCAGCAGCGGGAAGGAGCGCTCGAGGAGGACGTCCTGGCCCGTGGCGAAGTAGACCTTGTCCAGGATGACGATGCGCGAGCCGGTCACCTGCACCTGCGACGCGCCCTCGTCCGGGCACCCGTCCTCATCCTTCACGCCGTTGATGACCTCGGCCTCCAGCGGGCACGCATCCGCCGCGTCCGCCAGCCCGTCCTGGTCGTTGTCCGTCTCCGGGCAGCCATCCGCGTCCTCGAAGCCGTCCACGTCCTCGGCCACGGTGGGGCAGCGGTCCTCCGCGTCCGGCAGTCCGTCTCCGTCCGTGTCGGCGGGGGGAGGCGGCAGCGCCAGCGGCGCCGGAGCCTCGCCGGGCTGGCCATGGGTGGCCACCGGCTGCCACGCATCGGGGTCGTCCGGGCAGCCATCCGCGTCCAGGTACCCGTTGAACGTCTCCGGCTCGCCGGGGCACACGTCCGGGCCGTCGAGGATGCCGTCGCCGTCATCGTCCGGGTCGAGGCAGCCGTCGTCGTCCTGGAAGCCGTCGAAGTCCTCGGGCCCCGCCGCGCAGGCCGCGGCGAAGGGGGAGCGAGGCGTCCCGGCCGCCGGCGCGGACGAGGCCCACGACAGCCCCGCGAGCACGCGGAAGCCCGGCGTGCCATAGCCGCGCGAGAGGCCCGGCCCGGCGCCCACGTGCGCGCTCAGCCCCTGCCGGAAGCGGTACTTCAGCGCGCCGAGCACCTCCAGCGGGCGCTCCTCGGTGTCCGTCTCCTTCAGGCCCAGCGCGCCCGCCAGCGTGGCCTCCGCGGACAGCGCCTGTGTCAGCGGCACCTCCGCGCCCACGCCGTACGCCACCTCGTTGCCCACGCGCAGGTTGCGCATGAGCACCTCGGGCCGCAGGTTGAGGCCCACGTTGGCCAGCAGGCGCACGGACGTGCCGGCCCACTCGGCCACGAAGCGCGGCTGGAAGGTCATGTCGTCCGCGCCCAGGAACTTCGAGCCGCCCGAGGTGGGCAGCGTCACCGGCGCCGCGACGGCCAGGTGCAGGCCATTGCCGGTGGACAGCAGCCGCACCTTGGGCACCAGCCGCAGGTCGCCCACGCCCGTGGCCTTCACGCCGTTGGCGAACGTGGGGGAGATGGAGCCGGCCGGCTCGGACGTCGTGGTGGAGAGGGGCAGCGACACGCCCAGCTCCAACCGGTCGAAGAGGGCGACGGCGCCCATCAAGTCCACCGTGAACTGGCTGTCCACGACGCGGTAGAGGAACGCGTCCTCGCGCGGGTTCACCACGTTGAGCGGGTTGTCCGCGTAGTTGAGCGACAGCCCCAGGTTCCAGGCCTGGTGCGGCGCCACGCGCGCGCCGTGCAGGGCGAGCACGTCATACGCGCCCGGCCCCGGCTTGTACTGCTGCACGTCGATGCCCAGGGACGTTATCGGCTGGGCCAGGGCCGCGCCGGGAAGCGCCACCGCCATCACCAGCCCGGCCACCCACGCCGACAGCCGCCCGCGCAGCCTCGCCGCGAACGAGGCGATGGAGCCCGGGCCCGTGGGCATGAAGAAGTCGTCGTCCCCGTCGGGAGAGGGCGCCTCACCGGCGCCGTCCGCTGCGGGCTCGGTGGCCTTGGGGGCCTCTTCCCAGGTGTCCTGCGTACCGTTGCAAGTCATGTCATCGCGCCGCGGTGAGGAGTTCGGAGACGTGCCGGGCCAGGTCCGGCAGGGGCTGCGGCTTGGGCAGCACCAGGTCCACGCCGAGCGCCCGGGCCCGTGAGGAGATTTCCTGCGTGGCGAAGGCCGTCAGTAGCACCACCCGCGTCTCCGGCGCGAAGCGGCGCACGAAGTCCGCCAGCAGCAGCCCTTCCTCGGACTGCGTGCCGCTCAGCCGCAGGTCGCTGATGACCAGGTCGTACCGGCCCGTCGTCATCAGCCCCAGCGCCTCGTCCAGCGCCCGCGCCGAGTCCACGCGGTAGCCCGCGCTGGTGAAGAACTGCCCCAACACCCAGCACAGGGAGGACTCATCATCGACAATCAGCAGGTTCTGGGGGTTCTCGGGGGTCTGGGCCACGCCGTGGACATGAGCAAGCCCGGGGCCAGAAGGCGGCTCGGCACCGGGTCCAGGAAATTCCGGGGGATTCACGGACGCCCCTGGCCGCCTGTCCAGCTTACGGATCCGGTTTCTGGAATCCGGATTTATTGATGCCCAAACGTTTCAACCGCTCATAAAGCGAGGAGCGGGGGATGCCGAGGCGGGCGGCGGCGCGCTCCACGTGGCCATTCTCGCGGCGCAGGACGCGCTCGATGTGGCGGCGCTCCAGCTCCTCCAGGGTGAGGTCCTCCTCGGCGGCGGCGGCATCGGCGACGGCCTCGAAGCGCAGGTCGCCCCGGGACAGGGGGCCTCCGCCGGACAGGAGCATGGCGCGCTCCAGCACGTTGCGCAGCTCGCGGATGTTGCCGGGCCAGGGGTAGCGCACCAGGGCGGCCTCGGCGTCCGGCTGCAGGTCCACGCCGCCGCGGCCGCGCTCGCTGCCGAGGTCGGCGAGGAAGCGCCGGGCGATGACGGGGATGTCCTCGGGGCGCTCGCGCAGCGCGGGCACGTGGAGGATGAGGGTGCTGATGCGGAAGTAGAGGTCGCTGCGGAAGCGCTTCTCGCGCGCGGCGGCGCCCAAATCCTGGTGCGTGGCCGCGATGAGGCGCACGTCCACGCGCCTGTCCCGCACGTCGCCCAGCCGCCGGAAGCGCTGCTCCTCCAGCACCTTGAGGAGCTTGGGCTGGACGGCCACGTCCATGTCGCCAATCTCGTCCAGGAAGAGGGTGCCCTGGTCGGCGACCTCCAGGAGGCCCTGCTTGGCGGTGACGGCGCCGGTGAAGGCGCCCTTCTCGTGGCCGAACAGCTCCGAGTCCAAGAGTTCCTTGGAGAGCGCCGCGCAGTTGAGGTCCACGAAGGGCGCGTCCGCGCGGGGGCCGCCCTCGTGCAGCCAGCGGGCGAGCACGCTCTTGCCGCTGCCCGTCTCGCCGGTGATGAGCACCGGGCTGTCGCTGTGGACGACGCGCTCGGCCTGGGACTGGAGGGCGCGGATGGCGGGGCTGTTGCCCAGGAAGGGATTCACGGTGGCGCGCGCGGTGCGCGAGCGGTCCGCGCGCTGCCGCTGCCGCTCGCGGCGCTGGGCCACCAGCCGCTCCAGCACCACCTTGAGGACGCTCAGCTCCACGGGCTTGGTGAGGAACTGCTCGGCGCCTTCCTTCACGGCCTGCACCGCCAGCTCAATCGAGCCATGGCCGGTGAGGACCACCAGCGGCACCGAGGCGTCGATGTCCTTGAGGCGCGGCAACAGCTCCAGCGCGGTGCCGTCCGTGAGGCGGTAGTCCACGACGGCCACGTCCGGGCGCGTGGTGCGGAAGGCCTCCTGCGCCTCGGCGAGCGAGGTGGCCTCGTCCACGTCGAACCCCTGGGCCGTGAGGTAGCCCCTCATGCCCAGCCGGATGCCGGGCTCGTCGTCGACGAGGAGGATTCGGGTGCGCGTCATGAGGCCAGCGAGTCTACGGGCTGCGAGGCGGGAGGCGAGGAAACGGCGGGCAGCAGCAACGTGACTTCCGCGCCGCCCTCAGGGGAATTGCGTAGGCGGATGAGGCCCTGGTGCTCCTCGAGGATGCGCTGGACGATGGACAGGCCCAGGCCGGTGCCGCCGCGGCGCTTGCTGAAGAAGGGCTCGAAGACGTGGGGCAGGTCCTCCTCGCGGAAGCCGGGCCCGCCGTCGTGCACGGTGCAGCGCACCCAGGCGCGGCCCGCCTCCTCCACGGCCTCGGTGGCCACGCGCACGGTGCTGCCCGGGGGCGAGTGCTGCACGGCGTTCTCCACCACGTTGCGGAAGACGTGGAACAGCCGCCGCGAGTCCATGCGCACCGGCGGAAGCTGGGGCGCCAGCTCGCGCACCACGGCCACGCCGGCCTGCTCCCCGGCGAGCGTGCACGCGGACAGGGCGTCCTCGACGACGGGGCGCACGGGGCCCTCCACCCACTCGCCGCGGGTGGGCCGGCCGTACTCGAACAGCTCCTGCGTGAGGTGGTTGAGGCGCTTCACCTCGCCGCGCAGCACGTCCAGGTACGGCGTGAGCTCCGCGCGCTGGCCGAACGTCGCGTCCACCGCGTCCACCACCGCGGAGATGGAGAAGAGGGGGTTGCGCACCTCGTGGGCCACGCCGGCGACGATGGCGCCCATGACGGCCATGGTTTCGTTGCGGCGCAGGCTGGCCTGCAGCTCCAGGAGGTGCGTCACCTCGGTGGCCACGAGGATGATGCGCGAGTCCTCGCCGCCGGCCTCGTCCACCCACGCCGCGGACACCTCCCAGGTACGGTGCGACCGCGGGTCCGTCACCTCGCGGGTGGCGCTGCCACGGGTGCGGCGCAGCTCCTCGACGAGGGACAGGGCGCAGGCGCGCAGCGGCGTCATGGGCGCGGTGGGCAGCGGCTGGCCGGACGGGTCCAGGCCGTCGAAGAGGGCGAGCCCGGCCGCGTTGAGGCGCTGGATGGTGGTGTCCGGGCCGAGGACGATGAGGGGCGAGGTGACGGCGTCGAAGGTGCGGCGCCATTCCTGGGCGGAGCGGCGGAAGCTCTCATGGAGGCGCTGGCGCAGGTCGTCCGCGAGGCGCCGGTCGGTGACGTCGGTGACGACGCAGCCCACGTGCAGCTCGCCCTGGGCGTCCGGGGCGGAGGCGGCGGCGCGGCTGCGGACCCAGCGCACGCGGCCGTCGGCGCAGATGAGGCGGTGCTCCAGCTCCACCTCGGCGCCGGGGGCGAGCCCCTCGATGGCGGCGCGGTAGCGGGCGCGGTCCTCGGGGTGGATCATCTCGGCCCAGAGGGGCGGGGGCCCTCCGTCGGAGCTGGCGCGGGTGAAGGCGGAGGCGGGGTAGCCGGTGGTGCGCTCGATGACGGGGGTGCAGTAGAAGTCGCCCAGCACGCCGCCGCGCAGCTTGCCGCCCCAGAGGTAGTCCGGCAGCGAGCGGGTGAGGACGTCCAGGCGGCCCTCGTGTTCCTGGAGGCTCTGCTCGGCGCGCATGCGCTCGGTGAGTTCGGAGAGGGCGGCGATGACGCCGAGCACCTCGCCGCCGGGGCCGCGCACGCGCGAGTAGGAGCCGAACCAGACGCGGGGCTCGCCGGGAGCAGCGGGGGTCTCCACCTGGAGGCAGGTGTCCTGGATGGGGGCGTCGGTCTCCAGGGCGCGCTGGAGGCGCGGGGCGAGGAGGCGGCCCAACTCGGGCATCACCGCGGTGACGTGGTGGCCGAGGTGGTGGGAGACGGGCAGGCCGTTCATCGCGGCGAGGGCGGCGTTGACGTGGACGTAGCGCAGGTCGCGGTCGAAGAAGGCGAAGCCCACGGGGGTGACGTCCATGACGGCCTCGCGCAGGGCGCTGGCCTCGCCGGCGGTGCGCAGCACAGCCTCGCGCTCGTGGCGGGCGCGGCCCTGGGCGCGGGCCCACAGCAGGGCCAGGGTGCCGGTGGTGACGAGGACGAGGCCGGAGGGGAGGAAGACGCGCGACAGGGCGCTCTCGGTGCCCAGGCGCCAGCTGACCCACGCGAAGAGGGCGGCGAGGCCCGTGGCGGCGAGGACGGCGAGCGCGAGCTGGGAGCGGGAGGGGGACTCGGTCATGAAGGGG
>NZ_JABBJJ010000580.1 GCF_012933655.1 Pyxidicoccus fallax
CCCCCGACGACTCCCCCGCTGTCCCAGCCCGCCCCGTCCTTCCTCCGTCGCGAGGTCGTGTCATGAGAGTGATGAAGTTCGGCGGCACGAGCGTGGGCGGCGCGGAGCAGCTGCGCCGCGTGGTGGACCTGGTGGCGGCGGCGCGGAAGGAGACCCGGGTGATGGTGGTCGCCTCGGCCGTGTCCGGCATCACGAATCTCCTGGTGGACGCGGCGCGCGTGGCGTGTGAGGGCGGCGCGGTGGACGCGCTGCGCTCGCGCTTCGAGGACGTGCACGCCGGCATCGTCCGCGAGCTGGCCGGGGAGCTGGGGGCCTCGCGCCAGCGCCCCGTGGAAGAGGGGCTCGCGGCGCTCGCGTCGGAGCTGCGCGGCCTCCTGCAGGGCGTGGGGCTCCTGCGCGAGTGCTCGCCCTCCGTGCTCGCCCTCCTGTCCGGCCTCGGCGAGCGCGCCGCGTGCCTCATCCTGGGCGCGCTGATGCGGTCGCGCGGGCTGGAGCCCCACCTCGTCGACCCGCGCGAGGTCATCATCTGCGCGGGGGACCCGCTCCAGGCCACGCCGCTGATGGACGAGTGCCGCAAGCGCTTCGCCCCGCTGCGCGACGGTGGCCCGGGGCTGATGCTGATGCCGGGCTTCTTCGGCGGTGACGGTCGGGGCAAGACGCTGTCGCTGGGGCGCGGGGGCTCGGACTACTCCGCGGCGCTGGCGGCGGCGGCGCTGGACGCGGCGCTGCTGGATATCTGGACGGACGTGGACGGCATCTTCAGCGCGGACCCGCGGCTCGTCCCCGAAGCCTTCCCGCTGCCGGAGGTGAGCTTCGAGGAGGCCATGGAGCTGGCCTACTTCGGCGCCAAGGTGCTGCACCCGAAGACCATCGCCCCGGCGCGCGAGCGCGGCATCCCCGTCAGCGTCCGCAACAGCTTCCGCCCCGAGCACCCGGGCACCCGCGTGACGGCCACCGCCGCCCCGCCCGAGCACCCGGTGCGCGGCCTCTCCTTCCTGCGCGACATCGCCCTCATCAACATCGCGGGCGCGGGGCTCAAGGGCGTCCCCGGCACCGCCGCCCGCGTGTTCGAGGCCATGGCCCACACGGGCATCTCCGTGGTGCTCATCACCCAGGGCTCCAGCGAGTGCTCCATCAGCTTCTGCGTGCAGCAGGCCGAGGCGGAACGCGCCGTGGCCGCGCTGGAGGTCGCCTTCGAGGTGGAACTCGAGGCCGGCAAGGTGGACACCATCGAGCGGCAGGCCGGCCTCGCCATCCTCAGCATCGTCGGCGACGGGATGCGGCACCGCGTGGGCGTGGCGGGCACGTTCTTCAGCGCCCTGGCGGACGTGGGCTGCAGCATCGCCGCCATTGCCCAGGGCTCCAGCGAGCGCAGCATCTCCGCCGTCATCTCCGAGGCCGACGGCCCGCGCGCCATGGCGCACGTGCACGGCCAGTACTTCGGCACCACGGAGGTGGTGGAGTTGCTGCTGGCCGGCGTGGGCAGCGTGGGCGGCGAGCTGCTGCGCCAGGTGCAGCAGCAGGCCCCCAAGCTGCGTGCGCACGGCGTGGACCTGCGCGTGTGCGCCATCGCCAACAGCCGCCACTGCGTCGTCGCCAGCGAGGGACTCTCCCTGGACGGCTGGAAGGAGCGACTCGACGCGGGCGGTGATGGCCCGGCGATGGAGACGTTCCGGGACTGGGCCCGCGCCAAGCGTCCCGGGCGCCCCATCTTCGTGGACTGCACCAGCAGCGAGAACATCGCGCTCGCCTACCCGTCGCTGATGGAGGCCGGCCTCCATGTGGTGACGGCCAACAAGAAGGCCAACGCCGGCCGGTGGAACCACTGGCGCGCGCTGCGCGAGACGGCGTCCCGGCACCAGCGCCGCTTCCTCTACGAGACGAACGTGGGCGCGGCGCTGCCCGTCATCGACACGCTGAAGAACATGCTGCGCACCGGAGACCGCGTGCTGCGCATCGAGGGCATCCTCTCGGGCTCGCTGTCGTTCATCCTCGGCCTCGTCGAGGAGGGCGTGCCGCTGTCGAAGGCGGTGGGCACGGCCATGGAGCGGCGCTTCACGGAGCCGGACCCGCGCGACGACCTGCACGGCACGGACGTGGCGCGCAAGGTGCTCATCCTCGCCCGCGAGCTGGGACGCACGGACGAGCTGGAGGGCGTGGCGCTGGACTCGCTCCTCCCGTCGGACTTCGATGCAACGGGCCCGCTCGACGACTTCCTCGCGCGCCTGCCCCAGGTGGACGCGGGCTTCCAGCGCCGCGTGGACGCGCTCCGCGCCGAGGGCAAGGTGCTGCGCTACGTGGGCAGCGTCACCCCGGAGGGGTGCTCCGTGGGCCTCATGCCCGTGCCGCTGGCCCACCCGCTGGCGGCGGTGAAGGGCGGAGAAAACGCGCTCAGCTTCCTCTCGGAGCGCTACAGCCCTACGCCCATGGTGATTCGCGGCTACGGCGCGGGCGCGGCGGTGACGGCCTCCGGCGTCCTCGCCGACGTGCTCCGGCTCGTGGAAGGCCCCCTGCCCTGACGGCCGCGGGAGTCCCACGCCCGCGCCACCACGAGGCCCGTACCTCGCCTCGTGGTGGCACCTCGGCCCTGGAGGGCGCCTCGCTCCCTGACGCTACCGCCGCGCGGCTCCACCACGCGGCCCCCTCGCGGTGGAGCTGTGGCCCCGAAGGGCGCCTCGCCCCCTGACGCTACCGCCGCGCGGCTCCCTTCGCCTCGCGCTGGGGCCGCGGCCCCGAAGGACCCCTCGCTCCCGGGCGCTACCGCCGCGCGGCCTGCTTGCGGCGGTGGCGCCCCAGCGCCAGCAGCGGCACGCTCAGGAGCGCCGCCAGCGCCTGCCCTCCTCCGCAGCCCGCCGATGCCTCCTCGGGGGCGGACTCCAGCGCGGCCACGACGTTCCTGACCGCCGACTCGGGCCCGTCCAGGACCACCGCCAGCGGCGATTCGTCGGTGGCGTCGGTGTCCTCGGCGGCGGCGACTTTCTCGCCTCCGGCCGCGTTCGCCTTGTTGCTGGAAGGCGCGAAGACGACCACCAGCCGGTCCGAGCCGTGCCGGGGCTCCAGCCCGAAGAGACAAGGCACCCGCGCGCCGGAGGGCATCACACCCACGGCGGCGGGGTAGCCGGCGAAGCCGGAGATGGAGGCCAGCTCGCGCACCGAGCCCAGGCTTCCGCCGCTCAGCCGGCGCACCACCAGGTCATAGCCCCGGCCGTCGCGGTGGGGGCGGTTGTAGAAGATGTGCACCGTGCTTCCCACGCGGGTGATTGCCGGCTGCAGGGCCCAGTCGCCCCGCTCGTGCACCACCCGCGCCGAGCCGAAGCGGCGGCCGTCGAAGCGCCGGTACATGAGCCGCTCCGAGTTGTCCTTGTAGACCAGGTGCATGCCACCGCGGCCGTCCGCCACCGCGCTGAGCGCGGCGCCGTGGTAGATGCCCTCGGGGAAGGCGGTGCGCACGGGCGACCACGAGGACAGCGGCGCGCCGTCGTCGCGCACCCGGAAGCGCGCGGCCATGCCCCCGGAGTGCGAGCCGTACACCATGACGAGCTTGCCTCCCAGGTGCAGCAGCCGCCCGCCGCCCCGCTTCGAGATGCCGCGGTCCAGCGCCGGCTGCTCGCGGAAGGTGGAGCCACCATCGGTGCTGACGGAGATGACGAGGGTGGACTTCCCATCCGGCTCGCGCCGGAAGGCCTGCACCCACAGCCGGCCCCGCGAGTCACGCGCCAGCTCGGCCCGGTAGTACGCCGTGCGGGAGCTGCGCGAGTCGAACACCTTGAGCGCCCTCCCAGGCGCCCACCGGTCCGAGGAGGCCTGGTAGCGCCACCACTGGAAGTACACGTCGCGCGACGGTGAGCCGCTGATGCCCTGGCCGTCCGGCGTCTCCACCGAGTACACCAGCGCCACGTCCCGTCCCACCGCCACCACGTCCGCGCGATCCTGCTTCGCGTCCTCCTGGATGGGGCCCTCGTACTTCCAGGAGCGTCCACCGTCCTCGCTCCGGTACATCCCCAGGCCCCGGCCTCCGCTGCCTCCTCGCTGCACCGCCAGCAGGAGCACCGCGCCGCGCCCGTTGCCACGTTCGACGCGCACCAGGTGCCGGTGCGCCGGAAGCGTCAGGGCATTGCCGGCCTCCACCGGCAGCGCGCTCGGCGGGGCCGCGGCCGCGAGGCTCACGACGATTCCCGCCCACAGTGCCCAC
>NZ_JABBJJ010000581.1 GCF_012933655.1 Pyxidicoccus fallax
GCGGGGGTGAGGGGGGGACGGCCAATGCGGTTCGACATGGAGACAGCTCTCCCGGTGGGGGCATCCGGCGTACAGGGCGGATTATCGCGCGAGCCCCGGCAGGGTTGCTTCCAGGGGGCCGTATCCACCGGCGGTACAACGGGAATCCCCACCCGGAGCGCGGGCAGGCGGGCACCCGGGCCGGCGACTCCCACCCGGAGCCCGCGGAGGAGGGTGGGAGTGTTCGGCACCCGTCAGCTCGCCCATTCCGACCCACCCGGGGGGCGGATCAGAAGAGGGGGCCCTGTGTCCGCCGCTTCAGCTTGCCCTCGTTGAGCAGCACGATGAGGCGGCGCATGACTTCCTGGCGCTGGTCGTCGCCCATGTCGGCGAGCTGCTCTCGCAGCGCCTGCGCGTCCTCGGTCTTCCACTCACCGGAGCGCGAGGCCGCCTCGATGACCTGGAGGCCCTGTTGCCGCGCGGCGATGGCCTGTGGGGATGGCTCGGGTGGAGGCTCGGGAGGCCGGGTCCGCGCGCCGTGGCCCAGGGCGAGCTCCTCGCGGAGCGAGGCCAGCTCCGTTCTCAACGCGGCGAGCTCCGTCGAAGCGCCGGAGGGGGTGTCCACCGCACACTGCACCTGACGCGCGCCGGCCTCGGCGGCCAGGCGCGCCGGAAGCGCTTCCAGCAGGGCCCGTTGGCCCTCGAGCAGGCGCAGCAGCTCCTCATTCCCAGAGGCGGGAGGCGGAGGCGCGGCCCGGCCCACAGCGAGTCCCGAGGCGACACCGAGCGCGAGCGTCGCGAGGGGGACCCACAAAGCCTGCTTCATGAAGGTCGATGACATGGAAGGCTCCCGGCGCATCAAGGTCCGTGTGAAGGGACTACGGCTGGCGCGGCGCGTAGCTCGACGCGTTGCTCACGTACAGGTACGTGCAGGTGCCGTTCGTGTCGTACTTGAAGAGGAGGTACGCGTCGCCCGAGATGGACGCGACCGCGTTCACCATGGCGGCCGCGCTGGACGTGCAGTACGCGTTGACGCCGTTCGCGTCCTGCGCCTCGCAGGTGACGCCGCTGCTCCCGCTGTTGAACGCGTGGACGGAGCAGGAGATGAGCTGCTGTGTGTCCGCACTGGCGCGGGCATTCGCGAGCGAGCCGAAGGCCGTGCGGGTCGTCGTATTGACGGTGACGTAGTAGGTGGCCGTGTAGCCGGCCCACGCGGCCGTGCCCGCCAGCAGCGCCCCCACGGCACCGACCTTCAACAGGTTCTTCGTCTGCATGTGTCTGTTCCTCCTGGACCGCCGGGATGGCGGTTCCTCACTCGGAGCCATCCGAGTGCGCGGAGGGAACAGGCACGCGTCGAAACCGTCAAACCGCAATGCCATACGGTTGCAATCAGGGTGCTGATGGTTGCGCCATGCACGAAGGCACACTGGCGCGCCGCCTCCGTGAAGCGCCTGGGAGTCGTGGCGGTAATCAGGAGGCTGATGATTGCTGCGTGCGAGGGAATGCCCTGGCCGAGAAGCGTGACGCGGATGTGCCGGCCGTCAGGATGCGGATGATTGCGGCGCGGGAGGAGCAGGGGTGCGCCGCGGCCGTGAAGCGTGACACGGCCGCGAAGGTCATCAGGGCACGGGTATCTGGAGCGCCTTGATGCGCCGATAGAGGTTGCCCCGGTCGACCTGGAGGAGCCTCGCGGCGCCGGCGATGCTGCCGCCCTCCTGGAGCGCCGCGCGGATGAGGTCGCGCTCGAAGTCCTCCACGTGCTCGCGGTAGCTCTTGTCGCCCAGGGTGGGGCGCGGGGGCGCGGCGGGCGCCAGCGGGCCTTGGATGGCCTCGGGGCCCAACGTGAGCGGGCCGTCACCTCGCAGCAGGTTGAGGCGCTCGATGAGGTTGCGCAGCTCGCGCACGTTGCCGGGCCAGGAATAGGCACGCAGGGCGGCCTCCGCGCCCGGGGCGAGCACCAGCGGGACGTTGGGCCCGGCCAGCTCGGCGGCGAAGGCGCGGGCCAGCGGGAGCAGGTCCTCCGGGCGCTCGCGCAGCGGCGGGAGCTGGAGGGGCATCACATTGAGGCGGAAGAAGAGGTCCTGCCGGAAGCGGCCCTCGCGCACCGCGCGGGCGAGGTCCTGGTGCGTGGCCGCGAGGATGCGCGCGTCCACCGGCACCGGCACCGAGCCGCCCAGCCGCTCCACCTCCTTCGTCTCCAGCACGCGCAGCAGCTTGGCCTGGAGCTCCAGCGGCATGTCACCCAGCTCGTCCAGGAAGAGGGTGCCGCCGTGGGCCTGCTCGATGCGGCCCGCGCGCCGGGACACCGCGCCGGAGAAGGCGCCCTTCTCGTGGCCGAACAGCTCGCTCTCCAGCAGCGTGGAGGGAATGGCCGCGCAGTTGACGGCGACGAGCCGGCCCTTGCGTCCGGAGGCCAGGTGCAGCGCGCGGGCGACGCGCTCCTTGCCCGTGCCCGTCTCGCCGGTGATGAGCACCGCCGTGTCGCTCGGGCCCACGCGGGCGATGAGCCGCCGCAGCGCCTCCATGGCGGGGCTGTCGCCCACGAGGTGGCCGGGGCGGGCCAGCGCGTCCAGGAGCCGCTCGCGTTCCTCCTGGAGCGCGCCGAGCGCCATCGCGTTGCGCAGCGCCGTGACGAGCCGCTCGGGCGAGGGGGGCTTCTCCACGAAGTCCGTGGCCCCCAGCTTCAGCGCCTGCACGGCCTCGGCCGGAGAGGCCTCGCCGGACAGCACGACGACGGGAGCGGGCAGCGGCCGGGGCAGGCGCGCGAGGAACTCCAGCCCCGTCTCTCCTGGCATGCGGATGTCCAGCAGCATCAGGGCGGGTGGGCCCTCGGGCGCGTCGAGCAGGCGCGCGGCCTCGGCGGTGGAGCGGGCCTCCACGGGGGTGAAGCCCTCGTCGGTGAGCAGCCCGCGCAGGGCCTTGAGGACGCCAGGGTCGTCATCGACGACGAGGATGCGGGGACCGGGCTTCATGCGGAGGTGACCGGCGAGGAGGCGGGAGGAACGGACGGAAGGTCCACGCGCGCCAGCGTACCGCCGCCGGGCGCCGGCTCCAGGCGCAGGGTGCCGCCGTGCTCATGGACGATCTTCTGCGAGATGGGCAGCCCCAGCCCGCTGCCCTCCGGCTTGGTGCTGAAGAGGCCGCGTGTGAGGGCGGGGCCCTCCAGCACGGCGGGGATGCCACTGCCTCCATCCGTCACGGTGACGCGCACGGCGCCCGAGGGCAGGGGCTCCAGCGCGACGCGCACGGGCGGAGCGCCGGTGGAGGACGCCTCGGTGGCATTCTTCACCAGGTTGCCGAAGAGGCGGCGCAGGCCGTCCGGATCCGCGCGCAGTTCGGCGTCGGGCCCGGGGAGCAGCTCCACGGGAACGGACGAGGTGCCCGCATAGAGCGAGCACACCTCGGCCAGCAGGGGGCGCAGGGCCACGTCCTGGAAGCGCGGAGCGGGCAGCCTCGCGAAGGTGGAGAAGCTCTGGGTCATCCGCATCAGGAGGTCCACCTCCTCCTGGAGGAGGGCGACGGCCTCGGTAATGCGTGTCGAATCCATGGGAGTGCTCGCATCCGTGCGGGACAGACGCGCGAGCGAGAGCTTCATTGCGGTCAGCGGGTTCTTCAGTTCGTGCGCGAGCGCCCGGGCCACGTCCTGCCACGCGGCAATCTGCTCCGCGGCCTTGAGCCGCTCGCGCTGGGCGAGCAGGTCCTGGCCCATGCGGTTGAACTGCCCCAGGAGGAACTGGAGCTCGTCGCGCGGAGGCTCCGGGGCCGCGAGTCGCACGGTGAGGTCTCCGCGCGCATAGGCCCACATACCCTCGGTGAGGGTGACCACGGGGCGTGTCAGGGCGCGGCCGAGCAGCACCGCCGACACGGCCAGCACCACGCCCGAGACGAGAACCAGCGCGGTGATGAACGCGGGCACCCGGCGCACCAGGGCCCTCCGTGCCAGCTCCGCCTGGGCGAGATTGAGCCGTGCTTCGTTCAGCGCATCCTGAGGAACGCCCCGGCGCTCCAGGTCCGCGGAGACGCCGTCCAGCACGCCCTCCACGGGGGCGATGGACACGGACAGCACCCGCTCCAGCGCCCCCTGGGCCAGCAGGCCCAGCAGCACCAGCGGAACGAGGCCCGCCAGCAACATCACCGCGAGCAGCCGGCGGCGGAAGCGGGGTGGGGGCTGTCGGGTACACTTACCTCACTTCGTTCTCCTAGCTC
>NZ_JABBJJ010000582.1 GCF_012933655.1 Pyxidicoccus fallax
GGGCAGGGATGAGGTCATGGGGGCTCCCTGGAACGGGGGGACTTCCAGGGTTATACGCCGGATACCCCTC
Organism: Pyxidicoccus fallax; assembly: GCF_012933655.1. Classification (GTDB taxonomy): domain Bacteria; phylum Myxococcota; class Myxococcia; order Myxococcales; family Myxococcaceae; genus Myxococcus; species Myxococcus fallax. The sequence continues at coordinate 71 of NZ_JABBJJ010000582.1, forward strand.
CGGACTCGAACCCCGGTAGGGTGGTGCCGCCATGGCCGGACGCGTCTTCTTCTTCCTCCAGCACGCTACGTATGAGCCGGCGTTCCAGGCCGCCTCCATGGGTATCACCGCGGCGGCGATGGGCGACGAGGTGTACTTCGTCTTCGCCTTCGATGCGCTGCGGCAGCTCGTGAGCGGAGGCTTCGGCCTGCCACACGGTGAGCGTGAGCGCGAGGAGTTCGCGCGGGCGGAAGCACTGGGAGTCCCGCCTCCAGCACGCATGCTGGAGGAGGCGCGAGCCCTGGGCGCGAAGCTCATCGCCTGTGACACCACGGTGCGCATCTGCGGCTTTGCTCCGGAAGCGCTGGAGCGCACGTTGGACGAGGTGATGGGGCTTGCCTCGTTGTGGCGGCTGACCCAGGGAGCACGCACGCTCACGCTGTAGCCCGCCCGCCTGCCCTCCGGTCGGATGAGGATGTCGTCCACGACGTCTACCCTCGAGGGTGAGCGCATCCCGTCGGGTGACGACACGTGGGACCTGAACGTGAACGCGAACGGGGCGCGCGCTTCAGGTGCGCCACCTGCCAGGGCATCGAGTCGCCCTCGCCAGTGGACATCGAGGTGCGGGCAATCCGCCAGCGCTAGACTGGCGGCTCGCGGGGCGGCTTTACCCGGCGCGGAGCGAGGATTATAGGTCCGTCGCTCCCCGGTCGGGTCGCACCCCCATGAAAGCCACCCTCCTCTCGCGCTCCGCCTCCATTCCGTCCACCCGGCGTCTCGTCGAGGTGGGCCGCGCGCGGGGCCACCAGATGAGGGTGCTCAACCCGCTCCGGGTGCAGATGCACTTGGACGGGGGCAGCGCCACCCTCTACTACGACCGCAAGAAGCTGGCGCCCACGGACGTCGTCATCCCGCGCATCGCCCAGTCCATCAACACCTATGGCCTGGCGGTGGTGAACCAGTTCGCGCTGGCGCGCGTGGCGCTGGTGAATCACGCGCAGGCCATTGCCCAGTCGCGCAACAAGATGCGCTCGCTGCAGCTGCTGTCCGCGCACGGTATCGGCATCCCGGCCACGGTGATGGCGCGTGATGCGGCCCACCTCAAGGAGATGGTGGGCCTGGTGGGCGGCGTGCCCGTGCTGGTGAAGCTGCTGCAGGGGCAGGAGAAGCACGGCGTCATGGTGTGCGAGAGCCTCCAGTCCCTGGAGGCCGCGCTCGAGGCGGTGCTGGGCCTGGGGCACAACCTCGTCATGCAGGAGTACGTGAAGAGCTCCGGCCAGGACGTGCGGGTGCTCGTGGTGGGCGGAGAGGCGGTGGCGGCGGTGCGCCGCAGGCCACGGCCCGGGCGTCTGGCGCACACCCTCAACAAGGGGGCGCGGCTGGAGGCCATCGACCTGTCTCCCGGCCAGCGCGCCACCGCGGAGAAGGCCACCCGGCTGGTGGGGCTGGAGGTGGCGGCGGTGGACATGCTGGACGTGCAGGGCCAGCCCAAGGTGTTCGAGGTGAACAGCTCTCCCGCGCTTCCGGAGATGGAGGCGGCCACCGGCATGGACCTGGCCACCCTCATCATCTCCCGCGCGGAGGCGCTGGTGGCCGGCGCGCCCCGGGTGTCCGTCCCGGACCTGACCCCTCCGGCGCCTCTTCCGGTGCCCCCCGCGCCCCCGGCCTCGGCCTCCGGGCGGAAGGGGAACGGACGCGCGACGAAGGCGGGTGTGGGCGGGGGTTGAAGAGAAAGGCGGCCCCCAACGTCCCGGGGCGTGATACGGAACATCCGTTTCCAGGAGGACATCCATGCTGCGCATCTCCCGCTTCACTTCCGTGGCCACCGTGCTGGCGGCCCTGGCCTGGACGGCCCCGGCGCTCGCCAACGAGGTGGACCCCACCTCTCTCTATGAGGTGAGCACCGAGGGGACCTCCACCCAGGTGAAGGCGGGGGAGAAGGGCGTGTTCGTGCTCTCCATCAAGACGAAGGAGGGCGCCCACGTGTCCGAGGAGGCCCCCCTGAAGCTGGACGTGAAGGGCACCCAGCTGACGCCCGCGAAGGAGAAGCTGGGCCGCGAGGACTCGGTGTCGAAGAAGGCCGCGGGCCAGGAGTTCGTCGACCCGCGCTTCGAGGTCCCCTTCACCACCGCCTCGGCGGGGAAGGGCACCGTGGACGCGAAGCTGACCTTCTTCATCTGCACGGAGAAGATCTGCGCCCGCCAGCAGAAGACGTTCTCCCTTCCCGTCGAGGTTCTCTAAGTGGCGGCCCGAGAGCGTCCTTCCAAGAGCCGTGGCGAAACGCGCGGCGGTGGCGAGCGCCGTGAGCGCGGTGGTGGCGAGCGCGGCGGCGAGCGCCGTGAGCGCAGCGGTGGCGAGCGCCGTGAGCGCGGCGGTGGCGAGCGCGGCGAGCGCCGGGCCAGCGAGCGGGAGGAGTTCCGCGGCGGCGAGCGCGAAGAGCGGCGGGGCGGCGGGGATTCCTCCCAGCGTTTCGTCTACGGGGTGAACCCGGTCCTCGAGGCCCTGCGGGCGAAGCCCGAGGAGGTCGACCGGCTCTACCTGGTGGAGGGGCAGCTGGGCGCCCGAGCGGCGGGTGAGCTGCTCAGCCGGGCGCGCGACGCCGGCATCCGGGTGGAGAAGGTGACCCGCGAGCGCATGGCCTCCATGGCCGAGGGCGGCGTGCATCAGGGCGTGGTGGTGGAGCTGCGGGGCTTCCGGTACGTGGAGGTGTCGGACGTGCTGGCCGCCGCGAAGGCCAGCGGCCAGCCGCCCCTGGTGGTGGTGCTCGACGGCATCCAGGACCCGCACAACCTCGGCGCCATCATCCGCTCGGCGAACGCCCTGGGCGCGCACGGCGTGGTCATTGCCAAGGACCGGGCGGTGCAGGTGACGGGGACGGTGGCCAAGGCGTCGGCGGGGGCGGTGGAGCACACCCTCATCGCCCGCGTGGTGAACGTCTCCCGGGCCCTGGAGGAGTTGAAGGAAGCCGGCGTGTGGGTGGCGGCGGCGGACGTGGACGCCAAGGAGCCCATGTGGAGCGCCCGGCTCGACGGGCCCCTGGCCCTGGTGGTGGGGGCCGAGGGGGCAGGCGTCCGGGAAGGTGTCCTGAAGCACTGCGACTTCCGCCTCAGGATTCCGATGGCCGGTCAGGTCAGTTCACTGAATGCGTCCGTTTCGGCCGGCATTCTGCTATATGAGGTCGCCCGCCAGCGGGGGAGCACTCCCGTCCGGTAGCCGCCAGCCAGGATCAATGTCCTTGACTTGGGGGAAGGGGACTTCTAAAAGGGCGCCCCTCTCAAGGCGGCAGCGGGTGGTCAACGAAGCCGTTGAAGTCGAAGCCGAGAGTTGGTAGCGAGCAGTAGCCGGATGAGTGCCGGTGTAGCTCAGTCGGTAGAGCAACTGATTTGTAATCAGTAGGTCGCGGGTTCAAGTCCCGCCGCCGGCCAAGCAGGATGGGGCCGCGGACGAGGGCCCGAGACAAGCAGTCCAGATGTGGTAGGTGAAAACAGAATACGGAGGGATACCCAAGCGGCCAAAGGGAGCAGACTGTAAATCTGCCGGTTCACGCCTTCGGTGGTTCGAATCCACCTCCCTCCACTCGGCAATGCGGGAATAGCTCAGTTGGTAGAGCGTCAGCCTTCCAAGCTGAATGTCGTGGGTTCGAGTCCCATTTCCCGCTCCAACCGTTGTAGTCCACAGCATCGCCAAGCCCTGATAGCTCAGTTGGCAGAGCGCATCCTTGGTAAGGATGAGGTCACCAGTTCAATCCTGGTTCAGGGCTCCATTTTTCGAGGAGTGTCATGGCCAAGGAGAAGTTCGACCGTAGCAAGCCCCACGTGAACATCGGCACGATCGGACACGTGGACCACGGCAAGACGTCGCTGACCGCCGCCATCACCAAGGTGCTCGCGAAGTCCGGTGGCGCCACGTTCATGGCGTACGACCAGATCGACAAGGCGCCGGAAGAGCGCGAGCGCGGCATCACCATCTCCACCGCGCACGTGGAGTACCAGACGAAGAACCGTCACTACGCGCACGTCGACTGCCCGGGCCACGCCGACTACGTGAAGAACATGATCACGGGCGCGGCGCAGATGG
>NZ_JABBJJ010000583.1 GCF_012933655.1 Pyxidicoccus fallax
GTCGCCCCCCTGAACCCCGCCTGGAGCGCCTTCCTCATCCTGGTGGACCTGGAGGTGGGCACCGTCAGCGACGCGGCGCGCCGGGTGATGGAGACGGACGAGGGCCGCCGCCGGGGCGAGGAAGGGCTGGCGGAGGCCGGGCGCTTCCTTGCCGCGGAGCTGACACGCGGGAAGTAGGCTCGCTGCGGCACCCACGTCGCATCGTTATAGGCTCGCCCCGACCGACACCTCGACCGCCGCGATGTCCACCCCGCTGCCCACCACCCTGCGCATCCTGCCCTCCATCACCGAGGTCCCCCGCGCCGCGTGGGACGCGCTGGTGGACGACACGGCCGCGCCCTTCCTGGAGTGGACGTTCCTCGCCAGCCTGGAGGAGAGCGGCAGCGCGGTGCCGGAGCGGGGCTGGCACCCCCGCCACCTGACGCTGTGGCGCGGCTCGCGGCTCGTCGCCGCCGCGCCCGCGTACCTCAAGGACGACAGCAACGGCGAGTTCGTCTTCGACAGCCCCTGGGCCACCGCCGCCGAGCGCGCCGGCCTGCGCTACTACCCGAAGCTCGTCCTCACCGTCCCCTTCACCCCCGCCACCGGCCGCCGCGTGCTGGTGGCCCCCGGCGAGGACCGGCCCGCGCGCGAGGCCGAGCTGTACGCCGCCGTCCAGGAGTACGCCCGCGCCGAGCGCCTGTCCGGCGTGCACGTCCTCTTCCCCACCGAGGCGGAACTGCCCGTGCTGGAGGCCCAGGGCTTCGCGGTGCGCCTGGGCGTGCAGTACCAGTGGCACAATGATGGCTATCGCACGCTCGAGGACTTCCTCGCCCGCTTCCACTCCCGGCGGCGCAACCAGCTGCGGCGGGAGCTGCGCGCCCCGGCCCAGCAGGGCATCGAGGTGCGCACCCTGCGCGGCGACGCGCTGGCGGATGTGGATGCGGACGCCGTCTACCGCCTGTATGTCTCCACGGTGGACAAGTATCCGTGGGGCCAGCGCTTCCTCACTCCGGACTTCTTCGCGCGGATGCTCGCCCGCTTCCGGCACCGCTGTGAGTGGGTGGAGGCCCGGCGGGAAGGGAGGTTGGTGGCCGGCGCGTTCAACTTCGCTGGCCCCCACGTCCTGTATGGCCGTTACTGGGGCTGCTTCGAGGAGCACCCCTTCCTGCACTTCAACGTCTGCCTGTACCACCCGGTGGAGCAGGGCATCGCCCGGGGCCTGAAGCGTTTCGAGCCCGGCCACGGCGGCGAGCACAAGCTCACGCGAGGCTTCGAGCCCCGTCTCACATACAGTGCCCACCTCCTCCTCCACCCGGGCCTGGACAGGGCCGTCCGCGGCTTCCTGGCCCACGAGCGGGCAGCCGTCCAAGGCGGCCTGCCCCAGTGGCGAGCGGAGACCGGTTTCAAGGAGGGGGCCTGAAAATCCCCCCTCCCGTCATCATTAAAGGGAGCCCGACAAACCCATGGCGCAGAAGCACGAGCACGATACCTCCGTCGTCACGGAGTCAGCCCCCAAGACGAAGCTCAAGAAGCCCTCGCTCTACAAGGTACTGTTGCACAACGACAACTACACGACGCGCGAGTTCGTCGTCGCGGTGCTCAGGGAGGTCTTCCACAAGTCGGAGACGGATGCCGTGCAGATCATGCTGCACGTTCATTACAACGGAGTCGGGGTCGCCGGCGTCTATACGTATGACGTCGCCGAGACGAAGATTCGAACGGTGGAGGCCGCGGCACAGGAGAATGGTTTTCCCCTGCGGCTCTCCATGGAACCCGAGGAAGGTTGAAACGTGGCAGGACCGCTGATTGCCAAAGAGTTGCAGGCCAGCTTCCGCACCGCCCTGGATGAGGCGCGGAAGATGCGCCACGAGTACCTGACGCTGGAGCACCTGCTCCTGGCGCTCACGAAGGACTCGCGCACGCGCGAGGTCCTCAAGGCGTGCGGGGCCGACGTGAAGCGGCTGCAGGAGCGGCTGGTCTCCTTCCTGGAGGAGACGGTCGAACGGCTGCCCGAGGGCGTGGAGGCCGAGCCCCAGCAGACCATTGGCGTGGAGCGGGTGCTCCACCGCGCCGCCATGCACGCCCTGTCCGCCGAGCAGAAGCTCATCGACGGCGGGGACGTGCTGGTGGCCATGTTCCGCGAGGAGGAGAGCCAGGCCCTCTACCTGCTCCAGCAGGAGGGCGTCACCCGGCTGGACCTCCTCAACTACATCTCCCACGGCATCTCCAAGGACGGGGAGAGCGACGGCGCCCCTGACGCCGCCGCCAGCCGTGGCGCCGCCGCGGGCGACGACGAGGAGGGCGAGTCCCCCCGCAAGAGCCCGCTGGAGGCGTACACCACCCAGCTCAACATCGAGGCGAAGGAGGGGCGCATCGACCCGCTCATCGGCCGCGAGAAGGAGCTGGAGCGCACCATCCAGGTGCTCTGCCGCCGCCGGAAGAACAACCCGCTCTACGTGGGCGAGGCGGGCGTGGGCAAGACGGCCATCGCGGAAGGGCTGGCCCTGCACATCCACGAGGGCAAGGTGCCGGAGGCGCTGAAGAACGCCGTCGTCTACTCGCTCGACATGGGCGCGCTGCTGGCCGGCACCAAGTTCCGCGGCCAGTTCGAGGAGCGGCTCAAGGGCGTGCTCAAGGCGCTGCAGGAGCAGAAGGACGCCATCCTCTTCATCGACGAAATCCACACCATCGTCGGCGCCGGCGCCACCAGCGGCGGCTCCATGGACGCGTCCAACCTGCTCAAGCCCGCGCTGGCCAGCGGCCGGCTGCGCTGCATCGGCTCCACGACGTACCAGGAGTACAAGTCCGCCTTCGAGAGGGACAGGGCCCTGTCGCGGCGCTTCCAGAAGATTGAGGTGGGCGAGCCGTCCGTGGAGGACACCGTCCTCATCCTGGAGGGGCTGAAGAGCCGCTACGAGGAGCACCACCGGGTGAAGTACCAGCCCGAGGCCATCCGCGCGGCGGCGGAGCTGTCCGCCAAGCACATCAACGACCGGTTCCTGCCGGACAAGGCCATCGACGTCATCGACGAGACGGGCGCGGCCGAGCGGCTGAAGCCGGAGGGCAAGCGCACCAACACCGTCACCGCCGCGGACGTGGAGTCCGTGGTGGCGAAGATGGCGAAGATTCCGGCCAAGAGCGTGTCCGCGAGCGAGGGCGTCCAGCTGCAGAACCTGGAGAAGGAGCTGCAGGGGGTCATCTTCGGTCAGGACGCGGCCATCAAGGACCTGGTCAGCGCCATCAAGCTGGCGCGCTCGGGTCTGCGGGCGCCGGAGAAGCCCATCGGCAGCTTCCTCTTCTCGGGCCCCACGGGCGTGGGCAAGACGGAGCTGGCCAAGCAGCTCGCGCACTCGCTGGGCGTGGAGTTCCTGCGCTTCGACATGAGCGAGTACTCGGAGAAGCACACGGTGAGCCGGCTCATCGGCGCGCCTCCGGGGTACGTGGGCTTCGACCAGGGCGGCCTGCTCACGGACGCCGTGCGCAAGCACCCGTACGCGGTGCTGGTGCTGGATGAAATCGAGAAGGCCCACCCGGACCTCTTCAACATCCTGCTCCAGGTGATGGACCACGCGACGCTGACGGACAACAACGGCCGCAAGGCCGACTTCCGCAACATCGTCCTCATCCTCACCACCAACGCGGGCGCCCAGGAGATGAGCACCAAGGCCATTGGCTTCGGTGACCTCGCGAAGCCGGCGGACGCCACGCGCGCGAAGAAGGCGATTGAACGCACCTTCACGCCGGAGTTCCGCAACCGGCTGGACGGGTGGATTCTCTTCTCCGGCCTGCCGCCCGAGGTCATCCTCAAGGTGGTGGACAAGGAGGTCCGCCTCCTCCAGAAGATGCTGGACGAGAAGAAGGTGAAGCTGGAGCTGACGCCCGCCGCCCGCGCGTGGCTGGCCGAGCACGGCTACGACCCGGCCTTCGGCGCCCGGCCCATGGCCCGCCTCGTGGACAACTCGCTGAAGAAGCCCCTCGCCGAGGCGCTCCTCTTCGGCGACCTGAAGGACGGCGGCATCGCCCGCTACGACGTCGAGGGCGACAGCCTGAAGCTCCAGACGGTCCGTGCCCCCGCCCCGGCGGAGGCGTAGTCCCCTCC
>NZ_JABBJJ010000584.1 GCF_012933655.1 Pyxidicoccus fallax
GCCCCCGAGGCTCCCTCCAACGAGCGCCCCTCCACGGTGGTGCTGTCTGGTGACGACCGGCCCTGGGCGAAGGGCGTCTCGCAGCAGAAGCAGCAGGCCGCCATCGACCTGTTCCGCTCGGCCAACGCGCTGCTGAAGGAGTCCATCTTCCTGAAGGCGGCGGAGCAGTACCGGCAGGCGCTCACCCACTGGGACCATCCCGCCATCCACTACAACCTGGCGCTGGCGCTGCTGAACCTGGACCAGCCCATCGAGGTGCGCGAGCACCTGGAGGCGGCGATGCGCTACGGCGTGGCGCCGCTGGACGCGGAGAAGCTGGAGAACGCGCGCGCGTACCGGACGCTCGTCGAGAAGCAGCTCGCCTGGGTGGAAATCACCTGCGAGACGCCGGGCGCCTCGGTGGTGATGGACGGCCGGCCCCTGTTCGTGGGCCCTGGCCGCCACACCGGCTGGGTGCGCGCCGGGCCGCACACGCTGGTGGCCACGGGCGAGGGCTACCTCACCCAGGACCAGAGCCGCACCCTGTCCCCGGGCGAACGGGTGACGCTGGACCTGAAGCTGTTCACCTCCGAGGACCTCATCCAGTACCGGAGGAAGTGGTCCGCCTGGAAGCCATGGGCGGTGGTGGGCACGGGCGTGGCGCTCGCCGCGGGCGGCGTGCTGATGCACTCGACGGCCCGGGATGACTACTCGAAGTTCGACACGGCCATCGCGAGCTGCGGTGGCTGCGTGCCGGAGCCGGCCGTGGCGGACCACCGCTCGCGCGGGGACACGCTGCAGACGGCGGCCTTCGCCGCGTACGGCGTGGGCGGCGCGGCGCTCGTGACGGGCGCGGTGCTGCTCTACCTCAACCGGCTCCAGCCCATCCAGGTCGACCCGTCGGAGGCCGCGAAGTCCCCGAAGGTGTCGGCGGGTGTCACCCCCTATCTCGGCGCTGGCGGCGGTGGCGCCTCCGCGACGTTCCGCTTCTGAGCCCGACCATGCGACGCAACGCTCCTCCTTCCCTTCCTCGCGGGTGGCTCGTCCTGCTCGCGCTGGCCCTGCCGCTGCTGGCCTGCGTGCAGCCCGAGAGCATCTCGTGCCCGTCCGGGCTCGTCTGTCCCTCCGGACAGCAGTGCGCGGCCCGGCAGGACGTGTGCATCAAGACGACGTGCGGAGACGCCCTCATCCAGGCCGGCGAGTCCTGTGACGACGGCAACATCCTCCAGGGCGACGGCTGCAGCTCGAACTGCGAGTCCGACGAGTCCTGCGGCAACGGCATCGTGGACGTCGCCGCCGGCGAGGTGTGCGACGACGGGAACACCCGGAACGAGGACGGGTGCAGCTCCGACTGCCGCTCCAGCGAGGTGTGCTCGAACGGCGTGGTGGACAGCGCCGTGGGCGAGAAGTGCGACGACGGCAACTCGCGCTCGGGCGACGGCTGCAGCGCGGACTGCCTCTCCACCGAGTTCTGCGGCAACGGCTACGTGGACGTGGCGCGCGGCGAGAAGTGCGACGACGGCAACAACGACAGCGGCGACGGCTGCAGCGGCGACTGCCGCTCCGAGGAGAGCTGCGGCAACGGCATCGTCGACGTCGCCGGTGGCGAGAAGTGCGATGACGGCAACAACGAGAGCGGCGACGGCTGCAGCTCCGACTGCCGCTCCAACGAGTCCTGCGGCAACGGCATCATCGACGTCGCCGCGGGCGAGCTGTGCGACGACGGCAACTCCGCGGACGGCGACGGGTGCAGCTCCGACTGCCGCTCGGGCGAGGGCTGCGGCAACGGCGTGCGCGACCTCGACGAGGAGTGCGACGACGGCAACACCGTGGACACCGACAACTGCCTGCGCAACTGCAAGCTGCCCCGCTGCGGCGACGGCGTCACGGACCGCCAGTCCCCGGGCCTGGAGCAGTGCGACACGGCCGGCGAGACGCCCGAGTGCAACGCGAACTGCACGTTCCCCGCCTGTGGCGACGGCTTCGTGAACGTCAGCGCCGGGGAGCAGTGCGACAACCCGGGCGCGGAGGACAGCGCCAACTGCGACGGTGACTGCTCCATCGCCTTCTGCGGCGACCGCTACCGCAACCCCGCGCGCGGCGAGCAGTGCGACACGGGCGGCAACTCCGCGACGTGCGACTCCGACTGCACCCTGCCGCTGTGCGGTGACGGCCTGCTCAACACGGACGCCAATGAAATCTGCGACAGCGGCAGTGAGACGGCGTTCTGTGACTCCGACTGCACGCCCGCGGTGTGCGGCGACGGCCGGCGCAACACGGCCGCGAGCGAGGAGTGCGACGACGGCAACGACTCCGAGGAGGACGACTGCCTCACGAGATGCGTGCGCAACAGTTGCGGCGACAACTTCGTCGACCAGCAGGGGCCGGTGGTGGAGGCCTGCGACGACGGCAACCGCTTCTCCGAGACCGAGTGCCCCTACGGCACCCGCACCTGCACCCGGTGCAACGCGGCGTGCTCCGCGCCCCTGAGCCTCACCGGCCGCTTCTGCGGTGACGGCCAGCGCAACGACGACAGCGAGGTGTGCGACGACGGCAACACCACCACGGAGTCCGAGTGCCAGTACGGCACCCGCAACTGCACCACGTGTGACGCCACCTGCGCGACGTCGCTCCGGCTCACCGGCCGCTTCTGCGGCGATGGCGCCACGAACGACGACAGCGAGGTGTGCGACGACGGCAACACCGCCACGGAGACCGAGTGTCCCTACGGCACCGAGAGCTGCACGCTGTGCAACGGCTCGTGCTCCGCCCCCCTGCCCCTCACCGGGCGCTTCTGCGGCGACGGCCGCCAGAACGACCCGCTCGAGAGGTGCGACGACGGCAACAAGGTGACGGAGACCGAGTGCGCCTACGGCACCCGGAACTGCACCGCCTGTGACGCCACCTGCTCCGCGTCCCTCTCGCTGGTCGGCCGCTACTGCGGTGACGGCGCCACGAACGACGACAGAGAGGCGTGCGACGACGGCAACACCATCACCGAGACCTCCTGCGACTACGGCGACCGCACGTGCACGAAGTGCAACGCGACGTGCACCGCGTTCGTGCATCTCACCGGCGCGTACTGCGGTGACGGCCGGAGGGACGCGAACGAGGCGTGTGACGACGGCAACACCGTCAACGAGACGACGTGTGACTACGGCACGCAGAGCTGCGTGGCGTGCAACGCGACGTGCACCGGCGTGCTGAGCCTCACGGGCCCCGTGTGCGGCGACAACATCCAGAACGGCAACGAGGTCTGCGACGACGGCAACCGGACGACCGAGGACTCGTGCGCCTACGGCGTCGAGTCCTGCACCCTGTGCCGCGCCGACTGCATGGAGGAGCTGAACCTCACCGGCCCCGTCTGCGGTGACGGCATCCGGAACACCAACGAGGCGTGCGACGACGGCAACACCGTCAACGAGACCTCATGCGCCTACGGCACGCGCAACTGCGTGACGTGCAATGAGACCTGCACGGCGCAGCTGAGCCTGACCGGCGCCTTCTGCGGTGACGGCGCCAGGAACCACCCGAGCGAGGTCTGCGACGACGGGAATGGCATCGAGGAGACCGAGTGCCCCTACGGCCAGAGGACGTGCACCCTGTGCAAGGCGGACTGCTCGGCGAACTTGAGCCTCACGGGCGACTACTGCGGCGACGGCGAGAGGAACGGCACCGAGGCCTGTGACGACGGCAACGCGGACGCCTGTGGTGCCTGCAACGCCACGTGCTCGACCGTCCAGCTCGCCGCGGCCCGTGGCCGCATCCACGCCGTGGCCAGCTCGAACATCTCCGATGGAGAGGGCTTCATCCTCTCCGACGGAATCACCGGCTACGCGGTGTTCGAGTTCGACAGGAACAACGTCTACAACCCATCCAACGTCCGCATCCCCGTCGTCAGCGGGTCCAGTGACGCCCAGATGGCCCAGGCCATCGCGACGGCCATCAACAACGCGCCCAACCTCGGCCTCTCGGCGGCCGCCACGTCGGGCTCGAGGACGGTGGAGCTCATCAACGACCTGAGCGGAGCGCACGGCAACCAGCCCATCTTCGAGAATGTCGGGAACAGGAGCTTCCTCGTGGACAACATATCGGG
>NZ_JABBJJ010000585.1 GCF_012933655.1 Pyxidicoccus fallax
GTCCCCAGGTCCATCAACCGCCCCCGCAGCGCCCCACCCTCGAACACCGCGAAGTGCGCCAGCAGCAGCGGATCCAACGTGAAGCGGTAGCCCAGGCGCCGCTGGAGCACCTGCACCTCCCCGCCACAAATCGCATCAAGGGTCTCCCCGGGCCCCGGTTGGAGCTCGAGCCGCACGCGCCGGGGCCAGTCCGGCAGGGTTCGCGTCAAGACCCTCACGTTGCAAAGCTAGGCTTCACGATCCAGGAACAGAAGGCCCGCCGGTGGAAGCGGTTCCACCCGCAGTGTTCTCGACGGCAATGTCGCCTGTGCCTCCATCACGGCCCTCACCTCCCACAGCGGCGGAGGGTTGAGGGCGAAGCCTGCCTGGAAGGTCCCCTCCTGAACGCCTCGCACCAGGCTCTCCAGCCCCTGCACCGGAAACACCTGCGGATGCCCCGGCGCCTCCGGGTCCTTGATGCCCAGCACCGTCCGCAGCACCAACGCGTTCAGCAAGGCCAGGTCCAGGCTCCGCAGCGTGGGATTGCGAGGTGCCCCCTTCAGGTGCGCCAGGTCCAATCCCTGACGGAACCTCAGGATGCGCCCCCGTCCCCCAGGCAGCACCAGCAGCACCGCGTGTTGTCCACTGATGAGCGTCGCCAGGCGCTCGCGCGCCGCCCCCAGCCCGCGCGGCGTGTCGAGCGGCTCGTCCAGCTCGTACACGCGCGCGTACGCCGTCACCAGGGTGAGGAAGGTCTCTTCCTTGAACGTCTCCACGCCCTTCAAGGCGCGGTGGATGGGCTGGAACTCCAGGCCCGGATCCGACAGGGGCACCACCGCCGCGAGCGACGGCCCGCCCTCGTCCAGCGCCGCCAGCGGGCGCATGGGCGCTTCGTCCAGCACCGCCTGGATGCGCTTCGCCACCGGCGAGGGCTCGATGCGGCGCAGCGACATGGGGTGGCCGTCGTACTGCCCCTGCCACACGGTGATGGCCCGCTCGGAGGCCTCCGCCAGGAGCCCTCGCAGCACGCCGTGGTCGTCCGCGGTGAGCGTGACGGCGGGCTCCACCTCCCAGGCGCGGGGCCGGTACGGGTCATGCTCCAGCGGGACGGCCGCCTCCGGGTCGAGCGCGCATAGCAGGAAGCGCACCGGCGGGCCTCCCAGCTTGCCGGCCGGGCTGTGGATTTCCACGAGGTACATCGCCGGCCGCGCATCCTTCAGCAGGGCCCCCGCGCTTTTCAGGCGCCGCAGCTCCGCCGTGGGATTCGCCGACTCCAGCAACGGCCGGACGTGGGACGGCTGGGGTGCCGCGTTGCTTCGCGGCACGTAGTCGCTGGGCTCCAGCCTGGGCTCCAGCGAAGTCAGGAGGGCCGTGAAGGGATGAACGCGCGCCATGTCGAGGGGAAGGTGGTGTCGCCTGCCCCGCCGTGCCATGGCGCCCGCCCGGACGCTCTACATCCCGTCTACCACCAGACGTTCTTGTAGGGCCGCCCCTTCGCCGAGCGACCGGACGTCATCCTCATCGCCGAGCGGTCCACGCTCTCCTCCCACAGCAGGCTCACCGTGGTGATGGCTCCCGCCGAGCCGAGGAAGGACAGGACGTACGGCGTGGACTGGTCGAAGCCGCCCAGCACCAGACCGGAGATGAGCAGCACCGCCGCGCCCACACCCGCGCCGAAGATGTCCGCGCGGAGGATCTGCGAGGGCGTCGGGTCATACCGCATGGTGGCCAGCGCCAGCGCGCCCGCGCCGATGCCAGGGGCCAGCAGCAGCGTGTCGCGCCACGTCTTGCTGGACACGTCCGTGCCGGAGAAGTGGATGACGGCCAGGAGCAGCGCCGCGTACGCCATGCCCCAGCCCGCGCCCGACGACACCAGCAGGCCGTCATTGAGCGGAAGCTGTCCGCCTCCCAGCCCCGCGGTGAGCCACGCCCCCAGCTCCGCGCCGAGGAAGGCGGACCAGGTCAGCACGCTCGGGTCCTGGGTGAACAGGTCCATGAAGCCCGCCATGAACATGCCGCCCACCACCGAGTTGCCGATGCTGAAGTGGGCCATGGGCTTGTCCACCCAGTTGTTGAACTGCCACCACGCGGAGGCGCCGAAGCCCAGGCCCGCGCCGATGAGCGTGCCCGCGAGCACCTCCTCACGCGAGGCCTTCTTGAAGCTGTAGTCCTTCTTGAAGCTCTGGGTGAAGAGCCCGCCCAGGGCCCCCATCGTCGTGTGGTGGATGATGAACGTGAGGCTGCCGGGGCCGGACAGGAACGGGCCCTGACGGGGCCGGCCGTCCAGCAGCACCCCGGTGTCCTCACCCGGAGGCGCGGCGGAGGCGGTGGTCGACGCGGGCTTCAGCGGATCCGTCTGCCCATCCGGCGTCAGCGGCGCCTGCGGCTGCGTGACGAGCGAGTCCGGCTCCGGAGGCACCCGGGGCGCGTCCGTCGCCGTGGGGTTCGTGCCCTGCGCGGGAGGCTGCTGCGCCGTGGCCGGCGGGTACGTGGAGGGCTGCTGCGCCGGGGGATATCCGTTCTGCGGCTGCTGCGCGGGCGGATACGCGCCCTGCGGCTGCTGCGCGGGCGGATACGCCGGATCCGCGGGCTGCGCGGGCGGATACGTGTTCTGCGGCTGCTGCGCCGGAGGGTACGTGGAGGGCTGCTGCGCCGGGGGATACGCCGGATCCGCGGGCTGCGCGGGCGGATAGGCGTTCTGGGGCTGCTGTGCCGGCGGGTACGCGCCCTGGGGCTGCTGCGCGGGCGGATACGTGGAGGGCTGCTGCGCGGGCGGCGGGTACGCGCCCTGGGGCTGCTGCGCCGGCGGGTACGCGTTCTGCGGCGGCTGCTGCGCGGGCGGATACGCGTTCTGCGGCGGATAGTTCGGAGCCGCGGGCTGCGTCCCCTGCGGCGGCGACGCGGGCGTCGGCGCTGGCGGCGCCGCGGGCTCCTGCGAGTACGCCGGCTGCCGCGGCTGTGCGTAGGAGGGGGATGGGTAGGATGAGGGCGCCTGGGCGCCGGCGGAAGCCGGCATGGCGAGCGCCAGGGCAAGGGCGGCGGCGGAGAGGCAGCTCCAGATTCTCGGGTGAGGCACTCAACGACTCCTTGGGTCGGCCGGCGGCGGAGAAGACCACAACCCGCGCTCCCGCGCCGGTTTTCTGGCACCTCCGTCCACTTGTCGTCCGACGCTCCGGG
Source organism: Pyxidicoccus fallax (assembly GCF_012933655.1). GTDB lineage: Bacteria > Myxococcota > Myxococcia > Myxococcales > Myxococcaceae > Myxococcus > Myxococcus fallax. The sequence continues at coordinate 3,157 of NZ_JABBJJ010000585.1, forward strand.
GCCTTGAACCGCCCAGCACTGAACGACGGGCGCCGCTGCCCGAAGCGCGAGCCGCCGCATTCCAGCCAGACCACCAACGTCGCGCTACGCCATCAAGCGGAAGCCCGCCGCCCGCCCCGTACCGGCCCAGGTGGCACCTGCCCGGACGTCAGGGCAACACGTCCGTGAACCTCCTGAAACATGCACCATGAATACATGATTTATTCCTCCGCGACGCGGACACGGCCCATGCATCCGTAAGACAAATGCCCATCGGGTTTTCGTGGTCGGAGCTCGGCGTGGACTCCGCGCGCGTCCAGGTGGTGAAGGACGTCCCCCTTCCCACCGAGCGCCGTGAGTTCGTCCTCTACTGGTGCATGATCAACCACCGCGTGGAGGAGAACCACGCGCTGGACGTGGCCATCGCCCTGGGCAACCACCTGGGCCTGCCCGTGGTCGTCTACCAGGCGCTGCGTCCGGACTACCCCCATGCCTCGGACCGGCTCCACGCCTGGGCCCTGGAGGGCATGGTGGACATGGCCGCCGGCTGCAAGGCGAAGGGCCTGCCCTACTGGCTGGAGCTGCCCCGTCAACCGAAGGAGCACCGTCCCCGGCTGGCGGAGCTGGGCCTCCGCGCCGCCGCCGTGGTGTCCGACCTGTTTCCCACGTACATCATTCCCGGCCACCTGCGCGGCGCGGCGAAGTCCCTGGACGTGCCGCTGTTCGCGGTGGACGCGTCGTGCGTGGTGCCCATGCAGCGCATCGCCACGGTGCAGGCCGGCGCGTACACGCTGCGACCCGAGAATCTGGAGCTGCCTCTCCGCCGCCGCCCTTGCCCTGGCGCTCGCCATGCCGGCTTCCGCCGGCGCCCAGGCGCCCTCATCCTACCCATCCCCCTCCTACGC
>NZ_JABBJJ010000586.1 GCF_012933655.1 Pyxidicoccus fallax
CCATGAGGGCGGTGGGGCAGCTCGCGCAGGGCGACTTCTTCGGAGAGCTGGCGCTGCGCAATGGCGCGCCGCGCACGGCCAGCGTCATGGCGCTGGAGCAGACGGCGGTGCTGGAGCTGTCGCGCGAGGGGCTGGACAAGTCCGGGGCGCGGCATGGGCTCGGGGACACGCTCGTGCGGATGGTGTGCCAGGAGCGGCTGCTGGCGGACGCCCTGAGGAGCAGCACGCTGCTCGCCACGCTGCCGCCGGAGCTGGGCGTGCAGCTCGGCTCGGCGCTGGTGCCCCACGTCGCCAGGCAGGGAGAGGTCCTCCTCACGCACGGTCAGCAAGGGGATGCGCTGTATGTGCTCCTGCGGGGCCGGTGCGCCGTGTTCCATCCTCACGGTGATGGGGACACCACGCGCTTCCCGGACCTGGAGGAGGGGGCCGTCTTCGGAGAGGTCTCGCTGCTGCGCAGCCGGCTGGCCACGGCCACGGTGCGCGCCGAGACGCCCTGCACGCTGCTGCGGTTGGAGCGCGATGTCTTCGTGAAGTACTTCCGGAGCCAGCCCGCGCTGCGCCGCGCGCTCGTGAAGCTGGGGCTGGAGCGGCTGCGACGGACGTCCCGGCTGGTGGAGGACGCCCGGAGCGAGGTTTGGAGTTACTGAGTCGGCGGGAGCCACGTGTCTGGAATTGGGGCCACGTGCTCCGGGCCAGACATCAAATCCAGACAATGTTTGTTGAAGCGAGGCGCTCCAGCTCCTCGGGGAGCTGGAGCCCCTGATGACTGCCTACAGCGAATAGCCCAGCGTCACGCCGAGCACGTGCGCGGTGCCGGAGTAGGTGCCGTCCATGCCGGCGCCCTTGCTGTCCGTGCTCGCGAGGAGGACGAACTGGTAGGCCGCGTCCGCGCGCAGGTTGCCGAAGGAGTAGCCCGCGCCCAGCGACAGCTTGTAGCGGTCCGCGTCCGGCAGGTCCGGCGTCAGCGTCTCTTCCGGGCTGGGAGACAGGTCCGCCACGATGCCTCCGCGCAGCTGCAGTTGCGGATTCAGCGTGTACTCGGCGCCCAGGTGGAACTTCGCCTTCGCCACCCAGCGCTTCTCCACCGGGTTGTTCAGTGACGGGTTGCCCGGGAACTCGATGGTCAGCTCCTTCATGCTGGCCCAGTCCACCATCTGGATGTCGAAGGCGACCGTCAGCTTCTCCATCGGCACGGCCGCCAGACCCAGCGACAGCGTCCTCGGGAACTGCACGTCCGCCTCCACGCGCTGATCCAACAGCCGCGCCTGGAACGCCTCGGGGATGTTCTGGAAGTCCGCATTGCCCTCGTACGTGGTGGACACCGCGCTGCGGTAGTGGAGGCCGACCGTCAGCTCCCCGGGCATCACCACCGCCTGGAAGCCCACGTTGTAACCCACGCCCCAGGCCGAGCCGCCCAGGTGCACGGCGCCCTCGCTCTCCACGAAGTTCATCGCACGCTTCAGCTCCACCGTGGTGCGCACGACGTCCACGCCCACGCCCACCCGGAAGTACTCGTGGAGCTGATACGCGAACGTGGGGTTGATGTAGTACGCAGCCAGGCTCGACTCGCGGCCCTTGAAGCGGCCCACGAAGTCATCCTCCCACCGGCTGCGCGCGCCGAAGGCCGTGTACGCGCCCAGGCCGAACGCCGCCTTCTCGAAGGGCCGGTACACCACGAAGACGTGGGGCGGGGGCGACAGCGTCATCTTCTGCCCCTGCGCCTCGCCGTCCGTCGGCGTGAACTTCATGAAGGGCAGGATGCCGGTGTCGCCGACGGTGATGTCCAGCTTCTTCACGCCGAGGATGTTCGCGGCGTTGGAGTAGATGGCCGACGAGTCGTCCAGGATCGCGGTGGCGGCGTTGCCCATGCCCGTCGAACGCGCGCTGTGGGTGTCGATCTGGAAGCCCGCGGCCTGGGTGGCACCCGCGGCGAGCAGCGTCACAAGGGAGAGCGTCTTCTTCATGGTGTGCATTTCGTCTGGCCGGGCCATCGATTTCGGCGCCGTCGTTTTTTGTATCGCGCCGAAGCGGGTGTGACGGATCCCATTTCCGGGAATGGGGCGCCGTCACTCGGGGAGCCGCGAGTATAGGCCCAAGGACGGTTCACTTGCAGCCGCTGGTTCCGCGTCCGCGGCGGAAGGAGCTCCCCCCTCGGAAGGCCCCGGGGGGTTCCGCACTCCGGGTGGGGGCTGGCGGGTACGCCTCGGCGCCGGGAGGGCGTCGATGAGCCGCCCGGCCTCGTCCCAGCTCACGCTGGGCAGCACGACGTCCGAGCCCGCCACGGCCACCCGGACGTGCCCGATGCCGTAGCCCCGCTCCAGCGGCCCCTGGACCGCGTTCACCGCCTGGATGCGCGCGCGCTGGAGCACCGTGGTGCGCCGCCGCCAGAAGCCCTGCCGCACCACCACGAGCGTGTCGGTGATGAGCCACCCCTGGAAGCGCCAGTCGAACCAGGCCCCCACCAGCTGGAGCGGCAGCAGGGCCCAGGCGAGCACGCCCCAGGGCCACAGGAGGAAGGTCGCGGGCGTGGCCACCAGGACGCTCACCCCCACGGCGCGGATCCGCGCCCGCAGGAGCGACTTCGGATGCGCGGGCCGCAGGGACAGGGTGCCAAGCGCCGCCGGCAGCCCCGGAATGAGCCGGTCTACCAGCGCCTCCATCCGCGAGGTGGGGACCACCGGCACCACCAGCTCGGCGCGCTCGGCCGCTTCTCTTCCGGCGCGCACCCCGGCCGTCTCCACCTCCACGGAGCCGAAGCCGAACCAGCGGCGCAGGAGGGGCTCGTCCAGCACGACCTGCTGGATGCGCTCGTGCCGCACCGTTATCTGCCGGCTCGTGAAGAGGCCGCCCAGGGCGCGGAAGTGCGTCCCGGTATCCACCAGCCGGAAGCCATGGAAGCGCAACACGGCCAGCACCACGTTCACCAGCCAGAGCACGAGCAGCCCGGCGAGCACGACGAGGACGGCGGAGACCCAGCCCATCCCGGGCCGCGCCAGCCCCTTCCAGTGCGCCTGCATCCAGGGCAGCGCCCAATCGTGGAAGAGCTCCATCAGCTCGTTGAGGGCGCCCATCACCACGGCGAGCACCCCCAGGCCCGTGGCCGTCGCGCCGTAGCGCAGCAGGTCCACCAGCCGCGTGTTCGCCAGGACCTCGCCGTCGGCCTCGCCCGGAGTGCCCACGGGCGCGAGCGCCTGGGCCTTGTTCCCGCGCGCCATGTGCAGGGCGTCGATGAGCGCCTGCGCGTCCCCCGGCGTGAGCCCCCGCAGGTGGCCCTCGGCCTTCTGCCCGGACGCCGTCTCCACCTTCAGCTCCACCAGCCCGAGCAGCTTCGAGACGAAGGGCTGGACGACCTCGGTGTTCTGCACCCGCGCCGCCTCGATGAAGCGCGACGTCTTGGTGAAGACGCCGGAGCGGATCTCCAGCTGCGCGCCCACCACCCGGTAGCGCGTGGTGGCGACTTCATAGAGCAGCGCGGCGACGCTGGATCCCGCGAACAGGAGGATGATGGCCCAGATGAAGGCGGGGAAGCCTCCGTCCCTCATGAAGAAGGTGGGGAGCAGGGCGCCCAGCATGGGGCGCAACACCAGGCCGAGGACGGGGAACAGCGCCGCGAGCGGGGCCCGCGGGCTGAGCGTCTTCCACGGCGCCTCCGCCTCGGGCGCGAGGGCCGTGGCTCCCGGCTCAGACGACATCGTCGGCCTCGCGCCGCACGAGCTTCTCGCGCAGGGCATCCGCCGTCTCACGGGCGAGGCCGGGAATCTCTCCGTCCGCGCCGCCACCCGAGGCCGTGTAGACCTGGAGTCGCGCCAGCCCAAGCGACCGCTCGATGGGGCCCTGGTGCACGTCCACGTGCTGGATGCGGCCCGCGGGGATGGACACCAACCGCCGCACCAGCACGCCGTGCGCGATGAGCAGGTCATGCTCGCGCAGCGCCCAGCCCCAGCGCTGGTGCGCGCGCGTGGGGTACCAGGTGACGTGGGCGATACAGGCCAGTATCACCCCCGCCGGAAGCAGCCAGGCCCACCCGCC
>NZ_JABBJJ010000587.1 GCF_012933655.1 Pyxidicoccus fallax
TGAGTATAAGAGACAGGGTGGGCGGCGCGGACATGACCCCCTCGGCGGCGCTGGTGAAGCTGATGCAGGGGTTGGCCTACCACCCCCACTCCCCGGAAGCCCTGGCCCGCTTCATCCAGACGCCGGTGGCCGGAGAGCTGACCGTCGGACGGCCGACAGTCCCCCCGCCTGCTCCTGGCGGGCGCCGGCCCGCTCGGCGCGTACGAGCGGCGTGACGGAGGGTAGGGAAGCAGCGGTGGAGGGCAGCATGCTTGCCCAGGTGAAAAGGCGGCCCGTAAGATGGGTGGTGCGATGTCCGAGGAGAAAACTTCCGTCCATTCCATTGCGGACCTGCTGGGCAGCGCCCAGCAGCAGAGCGCGTATTTGATCGTGATCAGCGCCAAGTCCGCGGCGGGCATCGGACGGATGTTCAAGCTGGACCGGTCCGAGGTCGTCCTGGGCCGCAGCACCGAGGCGCAGTTCCAGGTCGAGGACGACGGCATCTCCCGCAAGCACGCCAAGGTGGTGGCGCTGGGAGACGGCCGCTTCCAGCTGGTGGACCTGGCCAGCACCAACGGCACGTACCTCAACGGACTGAAGGTCAACGCCGCGCCGCTCTACGACGGCGACAAGATCCAGATCGGCTCCAACACCGTCCTCAAGTTCTCCATCCAGGACGCGCTGGAGGAGCAGTACCAGCGCAGCATCTACGAGTCCGCCACGCGTGACGGCCTCACCCGCGTCTACAACAAGAAGTACTTCCTGGAGACGGTGCGCAAGGAGTTCAGCTACTGCCTGCGCCACCGGGTGCCGCTGTCGCTGGTCCTCTTCGACGTGGACCACTTCAAGAAGATCAACGACGCGTACGGCCACCCGGCGGGCGACTACGTGCTGACGCGCATCGCCCAGCGCGTGAGCGACACGGTCCGCAACGAGGACCTGCTGGCGCGCTACGGCGGCGAGGAGTTCGCGCTGATGCTGCGCGAGTCCGCCGAGGAGCAGGCCCTGGCCTGCGCCGAGCGCTGCCGCTACGCGGTCGACAAGGCCGACTTCGTCTTCGGCGGCACGCCCATCAAGGTGACCATCAGCCTGGGCGTGGCCACGCTGCTGGACTCGGACTTCTCCCAGCCCGAGGACCTCATCGCCGCGGCGGACAAGTACCTGTACCGCGCCAAGCGCGCGGGCCGGAACCGCGTGGACGCCAAGGCCGTCAGCGGCCTCTGACACGCGGCGGGCGCCCGCCCTCCCCGCCCGAAGTCGCTCCGGCGCGGTCCGTGCCGCATCGCGGGCCAAAGCCTCTCCGGCTCGGTCCGCGCGGCGCCACGCCCCGAAGCTCCGCGGGCGCGGCCTCTTCGCTACAGGCCGAAGCCCAGCCGGCGCAGCCCCTCGCGCGACACGTGCTGCACGTGGGTGTCCGGGTCCCTGGCCGCCGCGTCGGACAGGGCGGCGGCGGCCTGCGGCCCGCCGATGCGGCCCAGCGCCTGCGCCGCGGCCACGCGCACATCCGCCACCGGGTCTTCCCTCAAACACAGGGTCAGCCCCTTCACGTGGGAGGCGCGGCCCATCTGCTCGAGCGCCCGGGCGGCGGCGGCGCGCACCATCGGGTGCTCCGAATCGAGCAGCTCCGCGGCCTCGTCCCCGCGTGACGTCTGACGCTGGCCGGCCATCACCTCCAGCGCGGCGGCCACCACCTCGGGCGCCGGGTCCTGCAGCGCGCGCACCGTCGCGCCCGCCAGCTCCGGGTGCCGGGCCGCCACGGCCCCCAGCGCCCGCACGGCGCCGGCCCGCACCAGCGGCTCCGGGTCGTTCAGGTAGGGCGCCACCCGTCCCGCGCGCTCACGAGCGCCCTCCTCGCAGTCCGGCAGCAGCGTCAGCGCGTCGCCACGCACGGGCCCCGGCAGCGACCTGTCCGCGACCGTGCCCAGGAGGAAGGCCGCGCAGCCCTTCTCCCGCACCATGGCCTCCAACCACGGCCGCGCCACGGCGGCGTCGCCCGTCTCCACGCGACGCTCGGCGGCCAGCCGCAGCGCCAGCCCCTCGGCCTCGGCCAGTGTCTCGGCCGCGTCGCGACGCACGGAGCGGTCCGAGTCCCCCAACGCGCGCTCCAGTTCCTTGCGCGCCAGCGGCCCGTATACCCGCAGGCCCAGCACCGCCTTGCGGCGCTGGAGTGTGTCCGCCACCGTCAGCGCCGGTCGCAGCGCCTCCAGCTCCTCCGAGTACACGGCGAAAAGCCGGTTGATGCGCGCCTCGTCCTCCGGCCGCGCCTCATCCAGGAGGAGCCGTCCCACGGAGGTGTCCTTGTGCGCGGCCACGGCCTTGAGCGCTCCGGCGGTGATGGCGTCCGTCGACTCCGGCCGCGAGGCCATGGCGTCCAGCGCCACCCGCGCGGGGCTCCTACCCAGGAAGCCCGCCAGGTGCAGGAGCGCCGCGCCTCGCACCGGCACCTCCTCCGCGTACAGCTCCACCTCCAGCGCCTCGCGGATGGCCTCCCGCCGCGCCCGCACCCGTGCCGCCGCCTCCGGCCCCCGAGGCCCCGCGCCCTTGAGGAAGTCCGTGGCGGACTGGCCCGCGGCGGCGGCGGCGCGGGCGGCGGTGACACACGCCTCCAGGTCCGTCGCGCTGGGCGAGGTGGCCACCCACTCGGCCAGGAGGCGCCGCTCCGAGGTGCCGCGCAGCTTCGCGTCCATGCGCACCGACGCCCACCTCACGCGCCAGTCGGCATCCTTCCGAGCCGAGGCGAGCGCCTCGCGGGGCGCCGGCCTCACGTCCTCCAGGGCAGATACCCAGGAGTCCACCCGCCCTCCTGACAGGCAGGCCTTGCAGACCCTCGCGCGCAGGGTGGAGTCCACCACGTGCCGCTGGCAGGACATCCAGCAGTCCTTCGTCCCGGTGCCGGCGCTCTGGCCGGTCGCCAGGAGCACCACCAGGAGGAGGGCAGGGCTCACGAGGCGGCCAGTCTAGTGCATCCCCGCGCGTGTTTCCCCGCAGCACCCTTGCGTTTTCGCGGGCACTGGGTCATACCCGCTGCCCCTTTCGAATCACACCCACATCCACGCACGGCGGAAGGAGGTGACAGTATGCCCGGTATCCGAGTCAAGGAAGGAGAGTCCATCGAGAGCGCCCTCAAGCGCTTCAAGAAGGCCACCGAGAAGGCTGGAATCCTCTCTGAGATCCGCAAGCGCGAGCACTACGAGAAGCCTTCCGTCAAGCGGAAGAAGAAGGCCCTCGCCGCCAAGAAGCGCGCGGTGAAGAAGGCCCGCAAGTCGTTCTGAGCGAGGCCCGTGCGTGGAGCCGGGGTGCCGTCAGGCGCCCTGGCTCCCGTCGTCTCTGTCCCGAACACACTTTCCCCACAGCGGAGTCGCGATATGGCCACCCTGAAGGAGCGGATCGACGCGGACCTGAAGGACGCGATGCGGTCCAAGAACGAGCTGACCACCAGCGTGCTGCGCATGCTCAAGAGCTCGGTGAAGTACAAGGAGGTCGAGCCCGGCGCCTCCGCCCTCGATGACGCGGGCATCCAGTCCGTCATCACCGGCCTCATCAAGCAGCGCCGCGACTCCATCGACCAGTTCAAGGCCGGCGGCCGGCCCGAGCTGGCCGAGAAGGAAGAGGCCGAGATCGGCGTCCTCCAGAACTACCTGCCCAAGCAGCTCACCGCCGAGGAGCTCACCGCCGCCGTCCAGGCCGCCATCGCCGAGGTCGGCGCCAAGGGCCCCAAGGACATGGGCGCGGTGATGAAGAACCTCAACCCCAAGCTGCAGGGCAAGGCGGAAGGCCGCGCCATCTCCGAGGCCGTCAAGGCGGAGCTCGCGAAGCTCTCCTGAACCGCCCGGAGCCAAGGTTCGCCCCTGCCGGCGCTGTCGGGAAACCGGCGGCGCCGTTGCTTTTGGGGTGGACAGGGGGGCGGAAACTTGCCCGCTCGCTCCCCCGTCATTAAGTGCCTGCGCAGGCCCTACCGACAGCCCCCGCCCTCACCGGCGGCCCGGCCGGTGGCCCCAGGAGTCGTGCCGTGCCC
>NZ_JABBJJ010000588.1 GCF_012933655.1 Pyxidicoccus fallax
GGAGGCGGGGGGACGTTCGACCCCGCCAACCCGCCTCCGCGCTACAGCAACTGCCACAGTGGCCACTGCCACCGGGACGACGGCGCCCTGGTGGACTACGAGGACATCCAGGCGGAGCTGGACGGTGGCGGAGGTGGGCCCACGGTGGTGTCCGTCATCACCTTCCCGGGCGAGCCGCTGGACCTCGTGGCGGGCACCCGCCGGGAGCTGGCGTGCGAGGAGTGCGACGTGCCCGAGGGCGGGCTCGACAAGGTGAGCGTGACGTTGACCCGGCTCACCCTCCGTGGCGCCGTGCGCGACAGCCGCGCCGTGAGCCGGTTGGAAGGCGAGGTGCCCTTCACGCTGGAGCTGCCCCTGGCGGCGGACACGCAGGAGGCGCTGGGCGGCTCGCTCGACATCCCCGCCGACCGTGCCCACCCGCCACGGGTGTCCCTGGCGTTCACGTTCGAGCCCACGGCCGCGCTGCTGGACGGCATCGACTGGGCCGCCCTGGCACGGACGGAGGACAGCATCGACCTCGCGGTGGAGGCCAACCAGGCGGCCCGGAATGCCCTCCTGGAGCACCTGGCCGAGGTGGAGCTGGAGGCGGAGGTCACCCGGACGGGGGACTGATTCGAGAGGTCGCCGCTGCTGCGAGGCGCCACCGCCGTGGGGTGGCGCCTTGAGCAAGCCGGGGCTACCGGCCGAACTTCACTTCAGCCGGGGCTGGTTTCTGCCTTGCGGGGCGCCCTTGATAGGATGCGGATTGCCGCGGCGAAGAGCTGCGGGGCTGCGTTCAAGGGGGGACATGCAATTGGAGAAATGGGCCGAGCGGCGCATCCTCATCTTGGGGATGACCTACCCGAGCTACTCGCGCAAGTACGTGGAGAACGTCTGCACGGGCGGCCTGGACAGCGAGACCTTGCAGATGGTGCGCCTCCACCCGATTCCGCATCGCTACATGGAGGACGGGAGCCGCTTCCACAGCTTCCAATGGATTTCGGCCCGGGTGATGCCGCACCAGAGCGACCCGCGCCCCGAGAGTCTCCGAGTGGAACCCGACTCCATCCGCGTGGGGGAGCAGATTCCCGCCGCACAGATGCAGGAACGGGTACGTCTGCTTCGCAAGTCGCCGAGCCGTGTCCGCTCCGTGGAGGAGCTTCATGCACTGGAGAAGTCCGAGAAGCGCTCCCTGGGCATCGTGCAGCCCAAGGAGATCACGGGCATCCGGCTGCGAACCAAGACGGAGGCGGAGCGGCGGGACTGGCTGCGGATCGAGCGGCTCGTTCTCCGGCAGCAGGCCATGTTTGGGACGCCCAAGCCGCTCGACTTTCCCGAGGCGGACTTCGTTGTCTCCTGGGTGTGCGACGACCCGACCTGCAAGGGGCACGAGAGTGGGTTGAAGAAGTGGGACCTCCACGAGCTGTATCGAAAGCTCAAGGGGGACCCGAAGCGCGACGAGAAGACCCTGGAGATGATGCACAAGCAGCTCAACCTCAAGGAGCGCGAGGTCTTCTTCTTCCTGGGCAGCTTCCGGGGCCGGATGTACCAGTTCGGCCTGATGGACACGTTCAGCGCGCCGATAGAGCGGCAGCGGTCGCTTTTCGACCTCGGCTGATGGGCTGCCGGCTCATCTCCCCGGCAACCGGCACGCTGTTGGCGCTCCTGCCGGGACTTGCCAGGAAGCTCCCTCTGCATGCGTATAGGCATGGCCGCAGAGACGCTGGACTTGTAAAGACGTGTGCGCCACTACCTTCTGCCGACCGGTTTAGTCCGTGGAGAAAGTGCTTGTTCAAGATCCAGAAGTTCATGGACGAGAGCCCCGCCAATCCCATCGTGGCCCGGCTCTCCTTGGGCCTCATTGACCTGCTACCAGGCACGAAGCTCTCGGACAGTCAGAAAGAGGAGTTGTCCCTGTTGTGCTTCGAGGTGATGCCGCTCATGGTCGCCGCGGACAAGACGGCACGCCGGGTCGCGGATGAACTCGATGAGATCGGGCAGCGAGTCCTGGTCTCCGGCCCGGCGCTCCAGCGTAACGCGGTCGAGATGCCCAGCGCCTTGAACCTTCACGACGTGGGCACGTTTCTCGTGCAGGGCAAGAAGGTGCTCCAGAGCGCCATCAAGGTCTTTGGAATCGTGTTCGGCCAGAAGTTCGGGGCCGCCCACTTCCACAAGGCGCTGGACTGGGCGAAGAAGACGCTCGGCGAGGGGCATCCCGTAACGCGCATGCTCGACACGCACAGCAAGTGGCTGGCCCACTTCATCGACCTGCGAAACCGGGAGGAGCACCCGCAGCCCGGCCAGCAGCTCGTCAGCAACTACGACATGAACCAGGGGCCGGACGGGACCTGGGCCCTCACTCCCCCGAAATTCTTCGACGGGACCGACGTGAAGAACTTCCTCAGGGGCTCTATCAACGACCTTCTCACCTTCATCGAGGAACTGGTCGTGGTGTCGCTCCGAGGCCACCTGCGCCCCGGTTTCGAGATCTTCGAGATTCCGGAGGGCCAGCGAGACCCCCGCCGTCCAATTCGTTTCGTCCTTGGCCCACTCGGTTCTCTTCCGCCAGCAGGAGGATGAGCTTGAAGCCCTCGGTCCGTGTTCAACCGCTGAGGGGCGGGGACGGCGGGATTCTGTACGGATTCTGTACGGACCGGGCCGGTGGCAAGCGAACGCCAGCGACGGCCCACGGTCAGTCAGAATAGGGGGTTACGGCCAAGGGTTCAGAAGGTGAGGGGCAGGGCCGGGATTATGAGACCGCCGCTCTAACCAGGTGAGCTACCTGGCCACAAAGTGACGCCCGTATAGCGGGACGGAGGCGCCGCCGCAAGGGCTTCGAAGCGGGATAACCCCAGATGACGGCGATCTTCTTCCGCCTGTGGCCCTTGGGCGGGAGCCTTCCAGGCTGCTCGGCGGGCCGGCGGCGGCGGAACCCGGAGGGCTCGGGCCCGGAGCGGAGAACCGCGGTCGGGCGAGAACCGTGAATCAGCGACGGAGGCCGGGTAGCCTTACACGGTATCCATGTTTTCCTGGGATGATGCTCTCGAAGCTTGGGGGACGTTCCGGAGAAGAACATGAACCTGCGGTGGGTGACCGTCGTGCTGTTGGTGGGGCTGGTGGGCACGGGGTGTGCGGCCTCACGGGTGGTGCACCTGGATACGGGGGAGGGGCGCGCCATCGTTCACGCGCCACGCCTGGACGCGGAGCCCGTCGAGCTGGACGACGACGAGTTCGAGGGGGCTGTCCGGCAACTGGCCCGTTCCACGCCCCACGCACCGCGCCCGAGGGAAGCGGCACTTCGGCTGTTCGACCTGGATGACCACCGCGCCGGGCCACGGATGCGCGGCCGCCTGGGACTCGTCTCGGTCGAGGAGCCGGGCCGGGGTCGTCTTCGCGTGACCGAGGCGCCGGGCGTGGAAACGGAGCTGGTGCGCGCCTACGGAAGGTGGTGCCAACGCGAGCAGGGGACTCGCGACTGCCTGCACTTGCTGGATGAGGGCCTCACCCTGGATGAGGAGGGCAAGCGCACCCTGGCCTTTCGTCTGGCCCTGGACTCGGTCTGGGACGAAACGGTCGAGGCCCTGGAGGACCTGACCGACAAGGAGGCGATGGTGACGATGCTCGCCACGACGGGAGCCGTCTACTTCGCCTTGTGGCTGGTGCCCGAGCCAGTGCTGTCGAAGGGCATCGCCGCGACGCTGACGGTGGCGCTCATTGCGTACCTGGGCTGGGACACGGTGTGGAGCCTCGTGCAGGGCTGGCGGGTACTGGCGAAGGCGGTGGATGCGGCGAACACCTTCGAGCAGATAGAGGAGGCGGGAGAGAAGTACGGAAAGGTGATGGGGAAGAACGCCGCGCGGGCGTTCGTCATGCTGGCGATGGCGGCGCTGGGGAGCACGGCGCAGACGCTGGCGACGCGGATTCCCACGCTCCCCGGCTCCGCGCAGGCCTCACTGGTGGGGGTGGGGCAGGGCGG
>NZ_JABBJJ010000589.1 GCF_012933655.1 Pyxidicoccus fallax
CCGCCGCCCCCGGCCCCCGTGCGCGCCGCCGAGCCCACGCGCTACTTCGGCGCGGCGCCGGACGGGAAGCTGCACGTCTACTTCTTCAGCGTGGGCCAGGGAGACGCCGCGCTCATCGTGTCCCCCGAGGGGCACACGGTGCTGGTGGACTCGGGGCCGGCCTCCGCGACGAGCCACCTGGTGAACCGGCTGCCGGAGCTGCTCACGCAGCGGCTGGACCTGGTCGTGCTCACGCACCCGCATGAGGACCACTACGGCGCGCTGTTGCCGGTGCTGCGGCGGGTGGGCGCGAAGCGGCTGCTGGTGCCGCAGACGGGCGCCACGCCTCCCGAGTACGACGAGGTGCTCACCTCCGTCGGCGGGCTGGGCGTGGAGTTCCTCTCCCCCTCCCCGCCGCCGTCCACGCCCAACGCGCCCCTGCGCCTGCCGCTGGGCACGGGCGTGGAGCTGAACGTGCTGTGGCCCCGTCCGCCCCAGGAGGTGCTCGACGTGCCGGAGGCGCCGCTGGAGGCCAACTCCATCGTCCTGCGGCTGACGTACGGGGACACGGCGCTGCTGCTCATGGGGGACGCGCACGCGAAGACGGAGGCGCACCTGATGGAGCGCGGCATGCCCCTGCGGGCCACGCTGCTGAAGGTGGCGGCGCACGGCTCGGACGGGCCCACCAGCGATGCCTTCCTACAGACGGTGGCTCCGCGCGCCGCCGTCATCTCCTCCGGCGAGGGCAACTCGCGCGGCCTCCCCGCCCCCACCACGCTGAAGCGGCTGCAAGCGGCGGGCACCCACGTGTTCCGCACCGACCTGGCCGGCGAGGTCCAGGTGGTGGGCGACGGCAAGACGCTCGTCGTCACCCCGCAGCGGCTGCCCGACGGCGTGCCCTGGGACACCCGCTACACCTTCGCCGGCCTGAGCGCGCCCGTGGTGGCCCAGGCCTCCGCGCGGAACGTGAAGGCGGAGCCGCCCTCCGCGCCCGCTGGAGAGGCCTCGAAGGCCCAGCCCTCGCGGGGCACCGTGGGCTCCCGCGACGCGTTGGCCCCGGCGCGCCTCGGCCAGGCGCAGGTGGTGGACATCGACGACCTGCCGGCCGCGGCGCAGACGCCCAGGGGCAGCCGCACCGAGCCCCGCCCGTCGCGCGCCATGCCCTCCGGGGGCTATGTCGGCAGCAGCAAGTCGAACCTCTTCCACGTGCCCTCGTGCCGCAGCGCCGCGAAAATCAAGCCGTCGAACCTGGTCCGCTTCGCCACGCGCGCGGAGGCTGCCCGCAACCGGGAGCCGGCCCGGGACTGCAACCCCTGAGGAGAGCCCCTTCATGACCCGGGCCACGCTGGACCGCATCGAAGACGACGTCGCCGTGCTCGTCGTGGAGGGCCGGCAGGTGACGCGCCCCCTGAGCGACCTTCCCAAGGGCGTGCGCGAGGGAGACGTGCTGGACCTGGACACGCTGGAGGTGGACCGCGAGGCCACCGAGGCCCTGCGCGCCCAGGTGCGCGAGGCGCGCCAGCGGGCGAAGCGCGGCAAGAAGCCGCCCCCGTCCGGCGACTTCGACCTGTAGACGCTACGCGGATGCGGCGGAGGCGCGGGCCCGGGGCAGCAACACCACCAGCAGCACCGCGCTCACCGCCGCCAGCAGGCCCGCGGCGAGGAAGGCCACGCGGCTGCCCCACACCGTCCACAGCGCGCCGAACAGCAGGCCCGCCACCAGGGACGCCCCGCCGGTGAGCCCGTTGTAGAGGCCGAAGGCCCGCCCGCGCGCGGCGGCTGGCACCAGCGACGTGAGCAGCGACTTCTCCGCGCCCTCGGCCAGCGCGTGGTACAGCCCGTAGAAGGCCATGACGGCGAGCGTGCCGGGGACGCCGCGCACGAAGGACAGCGCCACGTAGCTGAGCGCGTACAGTCCCCAGCCGGCCAGCACCACGCGCGACGCGCCCAGCCGGTCCGCCAGCCAGCCCGCCGGGTACGAGACGGCCGCCTTCACCACGTGCAGGAGCAGCCACGCCAGGGGCAGCAGCGCCGCGGGCGCGCCCTCCTCGGTGAGCTTCAGCAGGAGGAAGGCATCCGTCGAGTTGGCCACGCCGAAGAGCACCACCGGCCCCAGGTAGTACGCCAGCCGCCGGGGCACCGGCACCAGCGCGCCGCCCTGCCCCTGGGCCACCGGCTCGCGCTCGGGCTCCGGCACCACCAGGATGCAGAGCACCGCGAGCAGCCCCGGCACCGCCGCCGCGAGGAACACCTGCTCCGCGCGCAGGCCCAGCGCCACCAGCCCCATGGCCACCAGCGCGCCCACCGCCGCGCCCGCGTGGTCCATGCCCCGGTGGAAGCCGAACGCGCGCCCCCGCGCCCCCGGCTCCACCGAGTGCGCGATGATGGCGTCACGCGGGGTGCCCCGCACGCCCTTGCCCACCCTGTCCAGTGAGCGGACCACGAGCGGCTGCCATGGCAGGGTGACGAAGGCCATCATCGGCCGCGCCAGCGAGGACACGCCGTAGCCCAGCAGCACCAGCGGCTTGAGCCGGCGCGCCCGGTCCGCCCACACGCCGGAGCGGTACTTGAGGAGCGCGGAGACGAGGTCCGCCAGCCCCTCCATGCCGCCCAGCAGCAGCGGCGCGGCGGGAAAGCGCGCCGCGAGGAAGGCGGGCAGGAGCGGGAAGATCATCTCGCTGCTCACGTCCGTGAGCAGCGACACCAGCCCCAGCAGCACCACCGCGCGGGGCAGGCGGCCGCTGGCGGCGCGCCCCGCGGCCTGCTCCGGAGTGCTCACGGCGGCGCGGGCCTACATCGCCCCGGAGAGGACGAGCGGAATCTCCAGGTCCACGTCGTCACCCGAGAAGGAGGAGAACACCATGCTCTTGGCGCGGTCGCGGATGCAGGCGCCCACGGCGGAGCGGTTCAGCCCCGGCTTGTCGAGCGTGGCGGCCTTCACCTTGCCGCTGCTGCCCACCGTGGCGGTGAGCGTCACCTTGCCCACGCGGAAGGACGGATTCTTCCGCAGCTCGTTCTCCACGCAGGAGCGGAACGCCTCCTGCGCCTTGTCCACCACGCGCTCCACCTCCTCGTCGGAGGGGCCACCCACCTCCTCGGAGTCCGTCGCGGCCACCTCGGCGTCCTTGCGCACGTCGGGGCCCACGTCCTTCTTGTCCGCGTCCGCGTAGACGGCCTGCATCTGCTCCGCGGACGGAGCCGGGGCCGTGGCGCCCGTCTCCGGCCCGGGGGCCGCGGCGGGAGCCTTGTCCGCGGGAGCGGGCTCCGGCGTCGGCGCGGGCGGGCGCTTCTCGGCGGGGGGCGGCTTCGGCGCCGGAGGCGGCTGCGAGCGCCCCAGCAGCTTGTCGCGCAGCGCGCCCACGCCCTGGGCGGTGAAGACGGACTGGTCCACCGCGTTGCCCTCGGCGTCCACCGTCTTCACGCGCAGCGGCACCACGCCCAGCGTCTCCGACAGGAGGTACGCGCCGCCCAGCGGAACGATGAGCAGCGCCAGCACGAAGACGGCGTACTTCCAGGCGGGGTTGCGCCGCGTCACGCCCGACTTGGCGGCGAAGTGGCGGGTGTCCTCGACGGGCTTGCGCTCGTCGTCGTCCCCACCCCCCAGCGCGGCCAGCGGGTCCTCATGCTGCGGCTGACCGTCGTCCTCGCCGCCCCGGTTGCCGGGCAGGTCCAGGTCGGAGAACAGCTCGTTGAGCGGCGCGGCGTTGGCGGCCGGCGCGGGCGCGTGGCCCCGGCGTCCCTGCGGATTCGAGCGGGGCTCCGGCTCCTGGTAGGAGGTCCGCTCCGGCTCGTCCTGCTCCGGCGGCTCCTGCTGCTGCGGCTCCTGCTCCCAGGGCTGCTGGGATTGTTGCTGCTCCCAGGGTTGCTCGGCGGCGGGCGTGGGCTCCGGCTCCGGCATGAAGGGCTGGGGCTCGGGCTCGCGGCGCGCCTGGAGCCCGCGGTTGGAGCGGGCGTGCGCGGCGGGAGCC
>NZ_JABBJJ010000058.1 GCF_012933655.1 Pyxidicoccus fallax
GCGCCCCTGCCCCTGCGCGTGGTGGACCTCACCCCCCTTCCCGAGGAGCAGCGTCAGGCCGAGGCCCGCCGTGTCGTGAGCGAGGACGCCGCGCGTCCGTTCGACCTCGCGAAGGGTCCGCTGCTGCGCGTCACCCTGGTGCGCCTGTCCGAGCGCCAGCACGCGCTGCTGCTCAACATGCACCACATCATCTCCGACGGCTGGTCGTCCGGAGTGCTGGTGCGTGAGATGGCCGCGCTGTACGAGGCGTCCTCCGCGGGCCGGCCCTCTCCGTTGCCAGAGCTGGCGGTGCAGTACGCCGACTACGCGGTGTGGCAGCGCTCGTGGCTCCAGGGCGAGGCGCTGGACGAGCAGCTCGGCTGGTGGAAGCAGCAGCTCGCCGGAGCCCCCGCGTACCTGGAGCTGCCCACCGACAAGACCCGTCCGCCCGTGCTGGCGCACCGGGGCAGCTCCGTGGACGTCCGCCTGCCGCGCGAGCTGAGCGAGTCGCTCAAGGCCCTGGCCCAGCGCGAGGGCGCCACGCCCTTCATGCTGCTGCTGGCCGGCTTCCAGCTCCTGCTGTCCCGGTACTCCGGCCAGGATGACGTAGTGGTTGGCTCGCCCATCGCGGGCCGCCGCCACGCGGAGACCGAAGGCCTCATCGGCTTCTTCGTCAACACGCTCGTGCTGCGCGCGCAGCTCGATGCGCGGGCCTCCTTCCGCGACCTCCTGGCCCGCGTGCGCGAGAGCACGCTGGGCGCGTACGAGCACCAGGACGTCCCCTTCGAGCGGTTGGTGGAGGAGCTGCAGCCGGCGCGCGACCTCGGCCGCAGCCCGCTGTTCCAGGCCTTCTTCGCCCTGCAGAACACGCCCGCGCAGGAGCTGGCGCTCCCCTCGCTGTCGCTCCGTTCCATGGACATGGAGGACATCGCCGTCGCCCGGTTCGAGCTGGCGCTCGACATGATGGAGACGCCGGACGGCTTCGCGGGCCGGCTCCAGTTCGACACGGACCTCTTCACCGAGGCCACCGCCCGCCGCCTGATGACGCACCTCCAGTCGCTCCTGGAGGGAGTCGCCGCGCGTCCGGAGGCACCGCTCGCCGAGCTGTCCCTGCTGACACCCGGTGAGCGCCAGCAGGTGCTCCACACCTGGAACGGCTCCGCGAACGCCGAGCCGCCGGACTCCACCTTCCACCACCTCTTCGAGCGCCAGGCCGCCCTCACTCCCGACGCGCCCGCCGTGCGCCACGAGGAGGATGTCCTCTCCTTCGCTCGGCTCAACGCTCGCGCCAACCAGCTCGCGCACCACCTGCGCTCGCTGGGCGTCGGGCTCGACACACCCGTGGCCCTGTGCCTGGAGCGCTCCGTCGACCTCATCGTCGCCATGCTCGGCGTGATGAAGGCCGGTGGCGCCTACGTCCCCCTGGACCCTGCCTGGCCCGCGCAGCGGTTGGGTTTCACGCTCCAGGACTGCGCCGCCCCCGTGCTGGTGACCCGCCAGCGCCTGGCCGACGCGTGGCAGCCGTCCGGCACGCGGGTGCTGTGCCTGGACACCGAGGCCGCGCTGCTCGCCTCGCGGCCCGTGAGCAATCCCTCGCCCACTGCGTCGGCGGACAACCTCGCGTACATCATCTACACGTCCGGCAGCACCGGCACGCCCAAGGGCGTCATGGTGCAGCACCGCTCGGTGCTGGAGCTGCATCGCTCGTTCGCGCAGGCGTTCTACGGTGGCCAGCCCTCCGGCCTGCACGTCAGCGTCAACGTGCCGCTGGTCTTCGACGCCTCCGTGCAGCAGCTCATCCAGGTGCTCGACGGCCACTGCCTGTGCATCGTCCCCGAGGCCACGCGGCAGGACGCCGAGGCGCTGCTGAAGTGGATCGAGCGCAACCGCATCGACGCGCTCGAGGGCACCCCGTCCATGCTGCGACTGCTGCTCCAGCAGGGCCTCCTGGACGGCGACGCCGCGCCGCGCCTGCTGTTCTCCGGCGGCGAGGCCGTGGACGAGGCCGCGTGGAAGGCCTTCTCCAGCGCTCCGCGCACGCGCACCTTCAACGTCTACGGCCCCACCGAGTGCACCGTGGTGGCCACGGCCTCGCGGGTGACGGCGGACACGCGGCCCAACATCGGCGGGCCGCTGCCCCACGTGCGGGCCTACGTGCTGGACGTATACGGGCAGCCGGCGCCGATGGGCGTGCCCGGTGAGCTGTGCATCTCCGGCACGGGCCTGGCCCGCGGCTACCTGAGCCGCCCGGAGCTCACCGCCGAGCGCTTCGTACCCAACCCCTTCAGCGACACGCCGGGCGCGCGCATGTACCGCACCGGCGACAAGGTGCGCTGGCTGGCCGACGGCACGCTGGAGTACCTGGGCCGCATCGACTTCCAGGTGAAGGTGCGCGGCTTCCGCATCGAGCTGGGGGAAATCGAGACCGCGCTCGCGCAGCACCCGGCCATCCGTCAGGCCGTGGTGATGGCGCGCGAGGACGTGCCCGGAGACAAGCGGCTGGTGGCCTGGTTCACCACGCATGGCCGCGCGCCCGAGCCCGAGGCCCTGCGGGCGTTCCTCAAGGAGCGGCTGCCCGAGTACATGGTGCCCTCCGCCTTCGTCCCGCTGGAGGCGCTGCCCCTCACGGTGAACGGCAAGCTGGACCGGCGCGCGCTGCCGGCGCCGGATGACTCCGCCTTCGCCGTCACCTACGTGGCGCCCGCCACCGCCACCGAGGAGCGGCTCGCCGCGGTGTGGGCCGAGGTCCTGCGCGTCCCGCGCGTGGGCCGGCTGGACGACTTCTTCTCGCTGGGAGGCCACTCGCTGGTGGCCACCCAGGTGATGGCGCGCGTGCGCTCCACCTTCGGCGTGGAGCTGCCGCTCCGGGCGCTCTTCGAAGCACCCACGCTGGAGGCGCTCGCCCGGCGCGTGGACCGCGCCATCGCCATGGGTCAGGTGGGTGGACTCTCCGCGCCGCCCCTGCGTCCGGCGCCGCGCGGCGAGGGTGGCGTGCCGCTGTCGTTCGCGCAGCAGCGGCTGTGGTTCCTGGATCAGCTCCAGCCGGGCTCGCCGACGTACAACATGCCGGTACCGCTGCGCCTGGAGGGCGCGCTGGACGTGGGCGCCCTGGAGCGCGCCTTCACGGAGCTGGTGCGCCGTCACGAGTCCCTGCGCACCACCTTCCGCGAGGAGGGCGGCAGCCCGGTGCAGCACATCGCTCCGCCCGCGCCATTCCGCCTCGCGGTGGTGGACCTGAGCACCCGTGAGGACCGCGAGGCCGAGGCGTACCGGCTCGCCACCGCGGAGGCGCAGCGTGGCTTCGACCTGAAGGCCGGCCCCCTGCTGCGCGGCACGCTGCTGCGGCTGGAGGCCTCGCGGCACGTGCTGCTGCTGACGATGCACCACATCATCACCGACGGCTGGTCGCTGGGGGTGTTGGTGCAGGAGATGGCCGCGCTCTATCAAGCGTGCGTGGCGGGCAAGCCGTCGCCGCTGCCCGAGCTGGCGTTGCAGTACGCGGACTTCGCGGCGTGGCAGCGCTCGTGGCTCCAGGGTGAAGCGCTGGAGCAGCAGCTCGACTATTGGAAGCAGCAGCTCTCGGGAGCGCCCCAGGTGCTGGAGCTGGCCACGGACTTCCCGAGGCCCGCGGTGCAGACCTTCCGGGGCGCGCTGGCGCAGGTGAAGTTCCCCACCTCGCTCTCCCGCGCGCTCCAGGCGTTCTGCCAGAAGGAGAACGTCACCCCGTTCATGGCGCTGCTGGGTGCGTTCCAGGCGTTCCTCGCGCGCTATTCCGGACAGGAGAACCTCGTCGTCGGCTCGCCCATCGCGGGCCGCCGGTTCGTGGAGACCGAGGGCCTGATTGGCTTCTTCGTCAACACGCTGGTGCTGCGCGCGCGGATGGAGGCCAACCCGTCCTTCCGCGAGCTACTGGCCCACGTGCGTGACGCCACGCTGGGCGCGTATGCGCACCAGGACATCCCGTTCGAGAAGCTCGTCGAGTCGCTCGCCACGACGCGCGGCCTGGACCGCTCGCCGTTGTTCCAGGTCTTCTTCGCCCTCCAGAACACGCCTGTCCCGTCCGTGTCGGGCGAAGCCCTGTCCATCCACCCGTTCGAGCTGGACAGCCCCGCCGCCAAGTTCGACCTGGAGCTCAACCTCTCCGAGTCCCCCGAAGGCCTCGCGGGCGCGCTCATCTACAACGCGGACCTGTTCCTGCCCGAGACGGCCGCGCGCATCGCCCGCCTGTATGTGGGCTTCCTGGAGACGCTGTTGGAGCGGCCGGAGCAGCCGTTCCACGCGCTGCCGCTGCTGCCCACCGAGGAGCTGCGCTCGGTGCTGGAGGACTGGAACCGCTCTCCTTCCGAGTTCCCTCGCGACGCCACGATGCCGGAGGTCTTCTCCCGCGTTGTCTCCGCGCACTCCGACTCCGTCGCACTGGAGTTCGGCGACCGGCGCCTCACCTACTCCCAGCTCGACGCCGAGGCCAATCGCCTCGCGCATCTGCTCGTCTCTCGCGGCGTGCGGCCCGATGCTCCCGTGGCCCTCGCCCTGGAGCGCTCCGTCGAGCTCATCGTCTCCCTGCTCGCCATTCTCAAGGCCGGCGGTGCCTACCTCCCGCTCGATACCTCGTATCCCCGCGAGCGCCTGGAGCAGATGATTGAGGACGCCCAACCCGTCCTCCTTCTCACCGCTTCGTCCCTCAAGGACGCCATTCCCTCCGGCGACTCGCTACCTGTCGTGCTCGTGGACTCGGTGGACACCTCCACCCTGCCCTCGCACTCCCCCAGCGTCGCCCTCGCGCCCGAGCACCTGGCCTATATCGATTTCACCTCCGGCTCCACTGGCCGGCCCAAGGGCGTGGCCGTCTCCCATCGCAACGTGCTGCGCACCGTCCTCAATGCGCCCTACGCGGACGTGTCGGCGGGCCACTCCTTCCTGCTCATCGCCCCCATCTCCTTCGACGCCTCCACCCTCGAAGTCTGGGGGCCGCTGCTCAACGGCGCTCGCCTCGTCGTCTTCCCTCCGTCGTCGCCGAGTGACCTCGACGTCCTCTCCTCCGTCCTCCAGCACCACTCCGTCTCCACCCTCCACCTCACCGCGGGCCTCTTCTCGCAGATGGTGGAGACCCACGTGCATGGCCTGAAGTCGGTGAAGCAGCTGCTCACCGGTGGTGACGTGGTCAGTGCGCCTCACGTCAAGCGCGTGCTGGGTGAGCTCGGCATCCCGGTGACGGCTTGCTACGGCCCCACCGAGGGCACCCTCTTCACCTCCACCTTCCGCATGACGAATGCGGCTCAGGTGCCCACCTCCATCCCCATCGGTACGCCCATCACCGGCACCCAGGTGTACCTGCTCGACTCGCACCTGCTGCCGGTGGCTCCCGGTACTCCGGGCGAGCTTTTCATCGGCGGCGAGGGCCTGGCTCGCGGCTACGTGCGCCGCCCGGACCTCACCGCCGAGCGCTTCATCCCCAATCCCTTCTCCTCCTCGCCCGGTGCGCGCATGTACCGCACTGGCGACCTGGCTCGCTGGCGCCAGGACGGCGTGCTGGAGTTCCTCGGCCGCAAGGACTTCCAGGTGAAGGTGCGTGGCTTCCGCATCGAGCTGGCCGAAGTCGAAGCGGCGCTGCTGGCCTTCCCGGGCGTGCGTGAGGCCGTCGCCCTGGCCCGCGAGGATGCCCCTGGTGACAAGCGCCTCGTCGGCTACGTCACCGGCGACGCCTCCCTCGACATGAGCGCGCTGCGCGAGGCGCTCAAGGCCCGCCTGCCCGAGTACATGGTGCCCTCCGCGTTGATGCGGCTGGACGCCTTCCCGCTGACGGCCAATGCCAAGGTGGACCGCAAGGCCCTGCCCGCTCCGGAAGCCCGTGCGGAGATGCGCCCCTTCGTGGCGCCGCGTACCGCCACCGAGCAGCAGCTGGCCTCCGTCTGGGCCGAGGTGCTCCGCATCGACAAGGTCGGCCTCCACGACGACTTCTTCGAACTCGGCGGCCACTCGCTGTTGGCCACGCAGGTGGTGGCGCGCATCCGTGCCACCTTCGGCGTGGAGCTGCCGCTGCGCGCGCTCTTCGCGTCGTCCACGCTGGAGGGCCTCGCCCGCGCCATCGACTCCAGTGAGCGCAGGGCCGCGAACGTGCCGCCGCTGCGCGCCGCGCCTCGGGGTGAGCACCTGCCGCTGTCCTTCGCGCAGCAGCGCCTGTGGTTCCTCGACCAGCTCGAGCCGGGTAGCGCTCAGTACAACATCCCCACCGCGCTGCTGCTCGACGGCGCGCTGGACGTGGATGCCCTGCGCCGTGGTTTCGAGGAGCTGGTGCGCCGCCACGAGTCGCTGCGCACCACATTCCGCGCCGAGGCCGGTCAGCCCTCGCAGGTCATCCACCTGCCCGCCCCGCTGCCGTTGAGCGTGGTGGACCTCACCCCCCTCCCCGAGGCGCAGCGTCAGGCCGAGGCTCGCCGTGTCGTGAGCGAGGACGCCGCGCGTCCGTTCGACCTCGCGAAGGGCCCGCTGCTGCGCGTCACCCTGGTGCGCCTGTCCGAGCACCAGCACGCGCTGCTGCTCAACATCCACCACATCGTCTCCGACGGCTGGTCCACGGGCGTGCTCGTGCGCGAGATGGCCGCGCTCTACGACGCCTTCCGCCAGGGCCTGCCCTCCCCGCTGCCGGAGCTGGCGGTGCAGTACGCCGACTACGCGGTGTGGCAGCGCTCGTGGTTGCAGGGCGAGGCGCTCGACTCGCAGCTTCGCTGGTGGAAGCAGCAGCTTGCCGGCGCGCCCCCGCACCTGGAGCTGCCCACCGACAAGCCCCGCCCGCCCGTGCTGTCCTCGCGGGGTGGCACGGTGCCCGTGCGCTTCAGCCAGGAGCTGAGCGAGTCGCTGAAGGCCCTGGCCCAGCGTGAGGGTGCCACCCCGTTCATGCTGCTGCTGGCCGCCTGGCAGCTGCTGCTGTCCCGCTACTCCGGCCAGGATGACGTGGTCGTCGGTTCGCCCATCGCCGGCCGCCGGCACGCGGAGACCGAGGGCCTCATCGGCTTCTTCGTCAACACGCTCGTGCTGCGCGCGAGGATTGACGCCCGTGCCTCCTTCCGCGCGCTGCTCGGCGGCGTGCGCGAGAGCACGCTGGGGGCCTACGAGCATCAGGATGTTCCCTTCGAGCGACTGGTCGAGGAGCTGCAGCCGGTTCGCGACATGAGCCGCTCGCCGCTCTTCCAGGCGTTCTTCTCCCTGCAGAACACGCCCGTGCAGGACATCGTCGCGTCCACGCTGTCCATGCGTCCCATGGACACCGAGGATGCGTCGGCCGCCAAGTTCGAGCTCAACCTCAACCTGAGCGAGATGCCCGAGGGCATCGCCGGCGTCCTCCAGTACAACGCCGACCTCTACTCGGAAGCGACCGCCGCGCGCATGGTGGCCCACCTCCAGGTGCTGTTGGAGGCCGTCTCCGCACGGCCCGAGGCGCCGCTCGCCGAGGTCGTGCTCCTCACCGCGACCGAGCGCCAGCAGGTGCTGCGCGCCTGGAATGACACCGCCGCCGACTTCCCGGTGGACTCCACGTTCCCCGTGGAGTTCGAGCGCCAGGTCGCCCTCACTCCCGACGCGCCCGCCGTGCGCTTCGCGGAGGAGGTCCTCACGTACACGCAGCTCAATGCTCGCGCCAATCAGCTCGCACACCACCTGCGCTCGCTTGGCGCCGGGCCGGATGTGCCCGTGGCGCTCTGCATGGAGCGCTCGGTGGAGATGGTCGTCGCCCTGCTGGGCGTGATGAAGGCCGGTGGTGGCTACGTGCCGTTGGACCCGACCTGGCCCGTCCAGCGCCGCACGCGCACGCTTCAGGACTGCGCCGCTCCGGTGCTGCTCACGCAGCCGCACCTCGCGGCCGCTTGGGATGTCGCCGGCCCGCGGGTCCTGTGCCTTGGCGCCTCGGACGCACTGCCGTCCGGGCTGCCCACGCACAACCCGGCGCCGGTGGCCTCGCCCGACACTCTCGCCTACGTCATCTACACCTCCGGCAGCACCGGCACCCCCAAGGGCGTCATGATTCAGCACCGCTCGGTGCTCAACCTGCACCGCGGCCTGCGTCGGTCCATCTACTCCGGACAGCCGGCCTCCGGCCTGCGCGCCAGCCTCAACGCCCCTCTGGCCTTCGATGCCTCCGTCCAGCAGCTCGTCCAGCTGCTCGATGGCCACTGCCTGTTCATCGTCCCCGACTCCACCCGCCAGGCCCCTCAGGCCATGGTGGACTGGGTGCGCCGTCACCGCATCGACGTGCTCGACTGCACTCCGTCGCTGCTCAAGCTGATGCTCCAGGCCGGCCTCTTCCAGGGCGAATGGGCTCCTCGCGTGCTGCTGCCCGGCGGTGAGGCCATCGACGAGGCCACCTGGTCGCAGCTCGCCGCCGCTCCGGCCACCCGCACCTTCAACGTCTACGGCCCCACCGAGTGCACCGTCGACTCCACCTCCTTCGAGGTGCGCGCTTCCTCGCGTCCCACCATCGGCGGGCCTCTGGCCAACGTGCTCACCTACGTGCTGGATGAGCGCCTGCAGCCAGTGCCCGTCGGTGTGCCCGGTGAGCTCTTCATCTCCGGTGCAGGCCTCGCCCGCGGCTACCTGCGCCGTCCGGACCTCACCGCCGAGCGCTTCCTCGCGGACCCCTTCAGCACTGTCCCGGGTGCCCGCATGTACCGCACCGGTGACAAGGTGCGCTGGTTGGCTGACGGCACGCTCGACTACCTGGGCCGCACCGACTTCCAGGTGAAGCTGCGCGGCTTCCGCATCGAGCTGGGTGAAATCGAATCCGCGCTCGCCCTGCACCCCGCCGTGCACCAGGCCGTGGTGCTCGTGCGTGAGGACGTGCCCGGTGACAAGCGTCTGGTGGCGTGGTTCACCTCGCGCACCACCGCGCCCGAGCTCTCCGCGCTGCGCTCCTTCCTCAAGGAGCGGCTGCCCGAGTACATGGTGCCTTCGGCCTTCGTCCCCATGGACGCACTGCCGCTGACGCCCAACGGCAAGGTGGACCGCCGCGCCCTGCCCGCTCCCGAGGCTTCGCAGCTGGCCTCCAGTGAGTACGTCGCGCCGGCCACGCCGACCGAGGAGCAGCTGGCTGCCGTATGGGCCCAGGTGCTTCGCGTCGAGAAGGTCGGTCGCCACGACGACTTCTTCGCTTTGGGTGGCCATTCACTGCTGGCGACGCAGGTGGTGGCTCGCGTGCGCGCGGCGCTCGGCGTGGAGCTGCCGCTTCGCGCCCTCTTCGAGGTGTCCACGCTGGAAGGGCTCGCGCTGCGAGTGGAGCGCGCGCGTGCGGCCGGACAGGTCGCGGGGCTCTCCGCGCCTCCGCTGCGTCCCTCGGCTCGCGGTCCGGCCGGAGTGCCGCTGTCCTTCGCCCAGCAGCGCCTGTGGTTCCTCGATCAGCTCCAGCCGGGCTCGGCCACCTACAACATGCCGGACACCCAGCGCCTCGAAGGCGTGCTGGATGTGGCCGCGCTGGAGCGCGCCTTCACGGAGCTGGTGCGCCGTCACGAGTCCCTGCGCACCACCTTCCACGTCGAGGGTGGCAACCCCGTCCAGCTCATCCATCCGCCCACGGCCTTCCGCCTCCCGGTGGTGGACCTGAGCGCCCGTGAGGACCGCGAGGCCGAGGCTCGCCGCCTCGCCCACGAGGACGCGGCTCGTCCCTTCAACCTCGCCACCGGCCCGCTGCTGCGCGCCACCCTGCTGCGCCTCTCCGAGCGTCAGCACGTGCTGCTGCTCAACGTGCACCACATCGTCTCCGATGGCTGGTCCACCTCCGTCCTCGTCCAGGAGATGGCCGCCCTCTACGACGCGTTCTCCGCCGGTCGGCCTTCCCCTCTGCCCCCCCTCGCCGTTCAATACGCCGACTACGCGGTCTGGCAGCGGCAGTGGTTGCAGGGTGAGGTGCTGGAGCAGCAGCTCGGCTGGTGGAAGCAGCAGCTTTCCGGGGCGCCTCATGCCCTGGAGCTGCCCACCGACTTCCCGCGCCCGCCCGTCCAGTCCTTCCGCGGGGCCACCCTCCACTTCCAGCTCCCGAGGGAGCTGAGCCGTGCCCTGGAGACGCTGTGCCAGAAGGAGGGCGCCACCCTCTTCATGGGCCTGCTCGCCTCCACCCAGGCGCTGCTCGCCCGCTACTCCGGTCAGCAGGACATCGTCGTCGGCTCACCCATCGCCGGCCGTCGTTTCTCCGAGCTCGAAGGCCTCATCGGCTTCTTCGTCAACACGCTCGCCCTGCGTGCTCGCCTCGACGACAACCCGTCCTTCGCCACCCTGCTGGGCCGCGTGCGCGAGACGACGCTCGGTGCCTACGCCTACCAGGACGTGCCCTTCGAGAAGCTCGTCGAGGAGCTCCAGCCGCAGCGTGACCTGAGCCGTTCGCCTCTGTTCCAGGCGATGGTCATCCTCCAGAACGTCTCGGACGCCGCGGAGGGAAGCTCCGGAACGTCGGCTGCCCCTCTCTCCATCCAGCGCGTGGACGTGGAGGGCAGTGACGCGAAGTTCGACCTGACGTTCTCCTTCGCCAGCACGGCGGAGGGACTCTCGGTGTCCATCAACTACTGCGCGGACCTGTTCCGCGAGGACACCGTGCGTCGGCTCGCCGCGCACCTGCGGACCCTGCTGGAGGCCGTCACCTCCCGGTCCGAGCTGCCGCTGCTCGACGTGCCTCTGCTCTCCGCTGCCGAGCGCCAGACGCTGCTCGTGGAGTGGAACGACACGCGCACCCAGCTGCGTCGGGGCCTCATCCACCACCTCGTCTCCTCCCAGGTGGCTCGCACTCCCGACGCCCTCGCCCTCGTCGCGGGCGAGGCTCGCTTCACCTACCGCCAGCTCGATGAGCGCGCCAACCGTCTGGCTCATGCTCTGCGCTCCCAGGGCGTCGGGCCCGAGGTGCGCGTCGCCGTCCTCCTCGAACGCAACGCGGACCTGCTCGTCTCGCTGCTCGCCATCCTCAAGGCTGGCGGCACCTACGTCCCGCTCGACGCCAACTACCCTCGCTCGCGCCTGACGTACACCCTCGCCGATTCCCAGGCCCACCTGCTGCTGGCTCACCGGCCCCTGCTCGACTCCCTCCAGCTCGACACTTCCGCGCTGAGCACCCTCTGCCTCGACTCGCTGCCTGACTCCTTCTCGCTGCTGCCCTCTTCCGCTCCGGAGTCCTCTGTCGGCGAGGACAACCTCGCCTACGTCATCTACACCTCCGGCAGCACCGGCCAGCCCAAGGGCGTCTCCATCACGCACGCCAATGCCTCCGTCTTCCTCGACTGGGCCACCCGTACCTTCACTCCCGCTCAGCTCGCCGGCACCCTGGCTGCCACCTCCATCTGCTTCGACCTGTCCGTCTTCGAGCTCTTCGCTCCGCTCACCTGCGGCGGCGCCGTGTTCCTGGCTCGCGACGCGCTGGCCCTGCCGTCGCTGCCGGCCGCCTCCGAGGTGACGCTGCTCAATACGGTGCCCTCGGCCGCCGCCGAGCTGCTGCGGTTGGGCGCCATTCCGCCCTCTGTCACCACCATCAACCTCGCCGGTGAGCCGCTGCCCGGCACCCTGGCCCGCGGCCTTTACGCCACCGGCACCGTGCGCCACGTCTTCAACCTCTACGGCCCCACCGAAGACACCACCTACTCCACCTACACCCGCGTCCCCGAAGGCCCCGGCGAGCCCACCATCGGCCTGCCCCTGCCTCAAACCAGCGCCTACATCCTCAACTCCCGCATGGAGTTGCAGCCTGTCGGCGTCCCCGGCGAGCTGTACCTGGCCGGCGTCGGCCTGGCTCGCGGCTACCTCGCCAAGCCCTCGCTCACCGCCGAGCGCTTCGTGCCCGACCTCTTCAGCCCCGTGCCCGGCGTTCGCATGTACCGCACCGGAGACCTGGTCCGCTGGCGGCATGACGGTGTGCTGGAGTACCTGGGCCGTACCGACTTCCAGGTGAAGGTGCGCGGCTTCCGCATCGAGCTGGGCGAAATCGAGTCCAGCCTGCGCCAGCACCCCAGCGTCCAGCAGGTGCTCGTCATGGCCCGCGAGGATGTCCCTGGCGACAAGCGTCTGGTGGCCTACCTCGTGCCGCCTCCGGGAGTAGCCATCGACGCTGACGCCCTGCGCACGCACGTGCGCAAGACGCTGCCGGACTTCATGGTGCCCTCCGCCTTCGTCTCCCTGGAGGCCATGCCGCTGACGCCCAACGGCAAGGTGGACCGCAAGGCCCTGCCCGCTCCCGACGCTTCGCTGCTCGCCTCATCCACCACCTACGTCGCCCCAGCTACCTCCACCGAGGAGCAGCTGGCCGCCGTCTGGGCCCAGGTGCTTCGCGTCGAGAAGGTCGGCCGCCACGACGACTTCTTCGCGCTCGGCGGCCACTCACTGCTGGCCACGCAAGTGGTGGCTCGCATCCGCGCCGCCTTCGGCGTGGAGCTGCCGCTGCGCGCCCTCTTCGAGTCTCCCACCCTGGAGCAGCTCGCCAGGACCATCGACGGCAAGGACCGGGCGGCGGCGAACCTGCCGCCCCTGCGGCCCGCGTCGCGGGACGAGCGTCTGCCGTTGTCCTTCGCGCAGCAGCGCTTGTGGTTCCTGGATCAGCTCCAGCCCGGTAGCCCGCTGTACAACATGCCCACGGCGCTGATGCTGGAGGGCACGCTGGACGTGGGTGCCCTGCAGCGCAGCTTCGATGAGCTGGTGCGCCGTCACGAGTCGCTGCGAACCAGCTTCCACACCGAGGCGGGCCAGCCCTTCCAGCTCATCCATCCGCCCGCCGCCATGCCCATGGGCGTGGTGGACCTCACCACCCTGCCCGAGGCGCAGCGCCGCGCCGAAGCCCACCGTCTCGCGGTCCAGGACGCGGTGCGCCCCTTCAGCCTCGCCAACGGACCGCTGCTCCGGGTGACCCTGCTGCGCCTGTCCGAGCACCAGCACGCGCTGCTGCTCAACATGCACCACACCGTCACCGACGGCTGGTCCACGGGCGTGCTCGTGCGCGAGATGGCCGCGCTCTATGACGCCTTCTCCTCCGGCAGACCCTCTCCGCTGCCGGAGCTGCCGGTGCAGTACGCGGACTACGCCGTGTGGCAGCGCGCGTGGCTACAGGGTGAGGCACTGGAGCAGCAGCTCGGCTGGTGGAAGAAGCAGCTCGCCAGCGCGCCGCCGCACCTGGAGCTGCCCACCGACAAGCCCCGTCCGCCCGTGCTCTCGCACCGGGGCGGCACGGTGCCCGTGCGCCTGTCTCGCGAGCTGAGCGAATCACTGAAGGCCCTGGCCCAACGCGAAGGCGCCACGCCCTTCATGCTGCTGCTCGCGGGCTTCCAGCTCCTGCTGTCGCGCTACTCCGGGCAGGACGATGTGGTGGTCGGCTCTCCCATCGCCGGCCGCCGCCACGCGGAGACCGAGGGCCTCATCGGCTTCTTCGTCAACACGCTCGTGCTGCGCGCGCAGCTCGTGACGCGGGACTCCTTCCGCGCCCTGCTCGGCCGCGTGCGCGAGACGACGCTGGGCGCCTACGAGCATCAGGATGTGCCCTTCGAGAAGCTCGTGGAGGAGCTGCAGCCGGTTCGCGACATGAGCCGCTCGCCGCTCTTCCAGGCGTTCTTCTCCCTGCAGAACACGCCCGTGCAGGAGATGGTGCTGCCTTCGCTCGCCCTGCGCCCGCTCAGTGGCGAGGGACCCGAAGGCCCCACGACCACCAAGTTCGAGCTGAACCTCAGCCTGTCGGAAACGGAGGACGGCTTCGGAGGCGGGTTCCAGTACAACACCGACCTCTACACCGAGACGACCGCCACCCGCATGGTGGCCCACCTCCAGGTGCTCCTGCAGGCCGTCGTTTCGCGGCCCGACGCGCCGCTCGCGGACGTCGAGTTGCTCACCTCCGCCGAGCGCCAGCAGGTGCTGCGTGCCTGGAACGACACCGCCGCCGACTTCCCGGTCGACTCCACCTTCCACCAGGTCTTCGAGCACCAGGCCGCCCTTACTCCCGACGCGCCCGCCGTGCGCTTCGAAGAGGACGTCCTCTCCTTCGCCCAGCTCAACGCTCGCGCCAACCAGCTCGCGCACCACCTGCGGTTGCTCGGCGTCGGGCCCGATGTCCCCGTGGCGCTCTGCCTGGAGCGCTCCGTGGACGCCCTCGTCTCCCTGCTGGGCATCATGAAGGCCGGCGGCGGCTACGTGCCTCTCGACCCGGCCTGGCCCGTCCAGCGCCGCGCCCTCACCCTCCAGGACTGCGGCGCTCCGGTGCTGCTCACCGCTCAGCACCTGGGCTCCTCCTGGGTGGCTGAGAACGTCCACGTGCTCTGCCTGGACACCGAGGCGCAGACGCTCGCCTCGCGGCCTGCGCACAACCCCGTGCCGGTGGCTTCGCCCGACAACCTCGCCTACGTCATCTACACCTCCGGCAGCACCGGCACCCCCAAGGGCGTCATGATTCAGCACCGCTCGGTGCTCAACCTGCGCCACGCCCTGCGCCAGTCCGTCTACTCCGGCCAGCCCTCCGGCCTGCACGTCAGCGTCAACGCTCCTCTCTCCTTCGACGCTTCCGTCAAGCAGCTCGTCCAACTGCTCGATGGCCACTGCCTGTGCATCGTCCCCGACTCCACCCGCCAGGACCCTCAGGCCATGGTGGCCTGGGTGCTCCGCTACCGCGTCGACGTGCTCGACTG
This sequence comes from Pyxidicoccus fallax, assembly GCF_012933655.1. Lineage (GTDB taxonomy): Bacteria > Myxococcota > Myxococcia > Myxococcales > Myxococcaceae > Myxococcus > Myxococcus fallax. The sequence continues at coordinate 14,604 of NZ_JABBJJ010000058.1, forward strand.
CACGCCGTCGCTGCTCCGGCTGATGCTCCAGGCGGGCCTCTTCCAGGGTGAGGTGGTGCCTCGGCTGCTGGTGCCCGGTGGCGAGGCCATCGATGAGGCGACGTGGCAGCAGCTCGCCGCCGCGCCGACCACTCGCACCTTCAACGTCTACGGGCCCACCGAGTGCACCGTCGACTCCACCGCCTTCGGCGTGCGTGCGGACACCCGCCCCACCATCGGCGGGCCTCTGGCCAACGTGCTCACCTACGTCCTGGATGAGCGCCTGCAGCCGGTGCCCGTCGGTGTGCCCGGTGAGCTCTTCATCTCCGGTGCCGGCCTCGCCCGTGGCTACCTGCGCCGTCCGGACCTCACCGCCGAGCGCTTCCTCGCGGACCCCTTCAGCACCGTGCCCGGCGCTCGCATGTACCGCACCGGCGACAAGGTGCGCTGGTTGGCTGACGGCACGCTGGACTACCTGGGCCGCACTGACTTCCAGGTGAAGCTGCGCGGCTTCCGCATCGAGCTGGGTGAAATCGAGTCCGCCCTCGCCCTGCACCCCGCCGTGCATCAGGCCGTGGTGCTCGTGCGCGAGGACGTCCCCGGCGACAAGCGGCTGGTGGCCTGGTTCACCTCTCGCACCACTGCGCCCGAGCTCTCCGCGCTGCGCGCCTTCCTCAAGGAGCGGCTGCCGGAGTACATGGTGCCTTCGGCCTTCGTCCCCATGGACGCGCTGCCGCTGACGCCCAACGGCAAGGTGGATCGCAGGGCCCTGCCCGCTCCCGAAGCATCGCAGCTGGCCTCCAGTGAGTACGTGGCCCCCGCCACGCCGACCGAGGAGCAGCTGGCTGCCGTCTGGGCCCAGGTGCTGCGCGTCGAGAAGGTCGGCCGCCACGATGACTTCTTCGCCCTGGGCGGCCACTCCCTGCTGGCCACGCAGGTGGTGGCTCGCGTCCGCGCGGCCCTCGGCGTGGAGCTGCCGCTTCGCGCTCTCTTCGAGTCTCCCACGCTGGAGCAGCTCGCGCTGGAGGTGGAGAAGGCCAGCAGGTCCGCGGGCATCCCCGCGCTGCGGCCCGCGCCTCGTGAGGGCCACCTGCCGCTGTCGTTCGCTCAGCAGCGCCTGTGGTTCCTCGACCAGCTCCAGCCGGGCTCGGCCACCTACAACATCCCCAACACGCAGCGGCTCGACGGCGTGCTGGATGTGAGTGCGCTGGAGCGGGCCTTCACGGAACTGGTGCGTCGTCACGAGTCCCTGCGCACCACCTTCCATGCCGAGGCCGGCAACCCCGTCCAGCTCATCCACCCGCCCACGGCCTTCCGCCTCCCGGTGGTGGACCTGAGCGCCCGTGAGGACCGCGAGGCCGAGGCTCGCCGCCTTGCTCACGAGGACGCGGCCCGTCCGTTCAACCTCGCCACCGGCCCGCTGCTGCGCGCCACCCTGCTGCGCCTCTCCGAGCGCCAGCACGTGCTGCTGCTCAACATCCACCACATCGTCTCCGACGGCTGGTCCACCTCCGTCCTCGTCCGGGAGATGGCCGCCCTCTACGACGCCTTCAGTCGCGGCCTGCCCTCGCCTCTGCCCGAGCTGCCGGTGCAGTACGCCGACTACGCGGTCTGGCAGCGGCAGTGGTTGCAGGGCGAAGCGCTGGAGCAGCAGCTCGGCTGGTGGAAGCAGCAGCTTTCCGGGGCCCCGCATGCTCTGGAGCTGCCCACCGACTTCCCGCGCCCGCCGGTGCAGTCGATGCGTGGCGCGACCTTCCAGTTCCAACTCCCCAAGGAGCTGAGCCGTGCACTGGAGGCCCTGTGCCAGAAGCAGGGCGCCACCCTCTTCATGGGCCTGCTCGCCTCCACCCAGGCGCTGCTCGCCCGCTACTCCGGCCAGCAGGACATCGTCGTCGGCTCGCCCATCGCGGGCCGCCGCTTCTCCGAGCTCGAAGGCCTCATCGGCTTCTTCATCAACACGCTCGCCCTGCGTGCTCGCTTCGATGACAGCCCGTCCTTCACCACCCTGTTGGGTCGCGTGCGCGAGACGACCCTCGGCGCCTTCGCCCACCAGGACGTGCCGTTCGAGAAGCTCGTCGAGGAGCTCCAGCTCCAGCGTGACCTGAGCCGCTCGCCCCTGTTCCAGGCGATGGTCGTCCTCCAAAACGCCGCGGATGCGGCGTCTGGAAACCCGGCCACGCCTGCGTCCTCGCAGGAGTCCCTCTCCATCGAGCCCGTCATGGTGGAAGGCGGCGACGCGAAGTTCGACCTCACCTTCACCTTCGCCAGCACGCCCGATGGCCTCGCCGGTTCGGTGGGCTACTGCACCGAGCTGTTCCGCGAAGACACCATCCGCCGCCTCGTCTCCCACCTGCGCGTGCTGCTGCAAGGCCTCGTCGCTCAGCCCCAGCTTCCCGTGGCGGACCTGCCGCTGCTCGATGAGGCCGAGCGGCAGCAGGTCCTGCGCGGCTGGAATGACACGAACTCCTCCTACCCGCGTGAGGACTCGCTCCAGGCGCTGTTCCAAGCTCACGCCCAGCGCGCTCCCGAGGCCGTGGCGCTCGTCTTCGGCGACACGCAGCTCACCTACCGCCAGCTCGACGAGCGCTCCAACCAGCTCGCCCGCGCCCTCCGCTCCCTCGGCGTCACCTCCGGTACTCCCGTTGCCCTGGGCCTGGAGCGCTCCTTCGAGCTCATCGTCTCGCTGCTCGCCATCCTCAAGGCGGGTGGCTTCTACGTGCCCCTGGAGATGACCTACCCACAGGAGCGCCTCACCCTGCTCCTGGAGGACTCCGGAGCTCCGCTGCTGCTGACGGATTCTCGGCTTGCCTCGCGCCTGCCTCCGTTCTCTGGACGCACCCTGCTGCTGGACTCCGAAGCCGCCTTCATCTCCAGTCAGCCCACGCACTCCCTCGACGTCCCGACGCCGGCCGAAAGCCTCGCCTACGTCATGTTCACCTCCGGCTCCACCGGCCGGCCCAAGGGCGTCATGGTGACCCATCGGGGCGTGGTGCGGCTGGTGTGCGGTGCCTCGTACATCCAGTTCGGCCCCGAGCACGCCTTCGTCCAGCTGGCGCCCATCGCCTTCGACGCCTCCACGTTCGAAATCTGGGGCGCGCTGCTGAATGGCGGCCGCCTCGTGCTTGCGCCTCCTCACGCCCTCTCGCTGGAGGAGATCGGCGCGCTGGTGCGTCGCTACTCGCCCACCACCCTCTGGCTCACGGCCGCCCTCTTCGAGCAGGTGGCGCTCTACCAGGGCGAGGCACTGGCCCAGGTGCCTCGGGTGCTCTCCGGCGGCGACGTGCTGCCCGCCCAGCGCGTGCGTGAGCACCTGGCGCGCATGGCTCCGGGCACCGTGCTCCTCAACTGCTACGGCCCCACGGAGAACGCCTCCTTCTCCACCACCCACACCCTGCATGCCGGCACCTCGCCGAGCCACTCCATTCCCATCGGCCGGCCCATCTCGCAGTCCACCACCTACGTGCTGGATGCGGCCCTGCGGCCCGTGCCCGTGGGCGTGCCCGGCGAGCTGTACGTCGGTGGCGACGGCCTGGCCTGGGGCTACCTGCGCAGGCCCGACCTCACCGCGGAGCGCTTCGTTCCGCACCCCTTCTCCGACGTCCCCGGCGAGCGCCTCTACCGCACCGGTGACCTCGCTCGCTGGCTGGCGGACGGCTCGCTGGAGTTCCTGGGCCGCGCCGACTTCCAGGTGAAGGTGCGCGGCTTCCGCATCGAGCCGGGCGAAATCGAGACCGTGCTGCGCCAGCAGCCCGGCATCGCCGAGGCCTTCGTGATGACGCGCGAGGACCGCCCCGGCGACAAGCGTCTGGTGGCCTATGTCGTCGGCGGGCCTGACGTCTCCGCCGAAGCGCTGCGCGAGGCCCTCAGGGCCCAGCTGCCCGAGTACATGGTGCCCTCGGCCTTCGTGCCCATGGGCGCGTTGCCGCTGACGCCCAACGGCAAGGTCGACCGCAAGGCCCTGCCTGTTCCCGAGACCTCCCTGGCGGCCTCCAGCGAGTACGTCGCTCCGGCCACGCCTACCGAGGAGCAACTGGCCGCCATCTGGGCCCAGGTGCTTCGCCTGGAGAAGGTGGGTCGTCACGACGGCTTCTTCGCCCTGGGTGGCCACTCCCTGCTCGCGACGCAGGTGGTGGCTCGCATCCGCGCCGTCTTCGGCGTGGAGCTGCCGCTGCGGAAGCTGTTCGAGTCCTCCACCCTGGAAGGACTCGCGAGGGCCATCGATGCCAGCGAGCCCGTGAAGGCGAACCTGCCGCCCCTGCGGCCCGCGTCGCGTGACGAGCGGTCTCCGCTGTCGTTCGCGCAGCAGCGCCTGTGGTTCCTCGACCAGCTCCAGCCCGGCAGCGCGCTGTACAACATCCCCACGCCGCTGATGCTCGACGGCGTGTTGGATGTGAGCGCCCTGGAGCGTGCCATCAATGAACTGGTGTGCCGTCACGAGTCGCTGCGCACCAGCTTCCACGCCGAGGCGGGCCAGCCCTTCCAGCGCATCCACCCGCCCGCGGACATGCCGCTGGCCGTGGTGGACCTGCGCGAGTTGCCCGAGGAGCAGCGTCGCGCCGAGGCCCGCCGCCTCGCGGCCCAGGACGCGGTGCGCCCGTTCAACCTCTCCACCGGGCCGCTGCTGCGAGTGACGCTGCTGCGCCTGGCCGAGCACCAGCACGCGCTGCTGCTCAACATGCACCACATCGTCTCCGATGGTTGGTCCATGGGCGTGCTCGTGCGCGAGGTGGCCACGCTGTACGGCGCCTTCTCCACGGGCCACACGTCTCCGCTGCCGGAGCTGCCGGTGCAGTACGCCGACTTCGCGGTCTGGCAGCGCTCGTGGCTGCAGGGTGAAGCGCTGGAGGAGCAGCTCGGCTGGTGGAGGCAGCAGCTCGCTGGAGCGCCGCCGCACCTGGAGCTGCCCACCGACAAGCCCCGTCCGCCCGTGCTGTCCTCGCGAGGCGGCACGGTGCCCGTGCGCCTGTCGCGCGAGCTGAGCGAGTCGCTGAAGGCGCTGGCCCAGCGTGAGGGCGCCACGCCCTTCATGCTGCTGCTGGCCGCCTACCAGCTGTTGCTGTCGCGGTACTCCGGCCAGGATGACGTGGTGGTCGGCTCGCCCATCGCGGGTCGCCGCCATGCGGAGACGGAGGGCCTCATCGGCTTCTTCGTCAACACGCTCGTCCTGCGTTCGCGGTTGAGCGGGAGCCAGTCGTTCGCGCAATTGCTGCGGCAGGTGCGAGCGATGACGCTGGGCGCCTACGAGCACCAGGACGTGCCGTTCGAGAAGCTGGTGGAAGAACTCGAGCCGGTTCGCGACATGAGCCGCTCGCCGCTCTTCCAGGCGTTCTTCGCGCTGCAGAACACGCCCGTGCAGGACGTCGTCGCGTCCGAGCTGACCATGCGGCCCCTGGAGGTCGAGCGCGCCGCCTCCTCCAAGTTCGAGCTGAACCTCGGCCTGTCGGAGACGCAGGACGGCTTCGGAGGCGGGTTCCAGTACAACACCGACCTCTACACCGAGGCGACCGCCACCCGCATGGTGGCCCACCTCCAGGTGCTTCTGCAGGCCGTCGTCTCGCGTCCCGATGCGCCGCTCGCGGACGTCGAGCTGCTCACCTCCGCCGAGCGCCAGCAGGTGCTCCGCGCCTGGAACGACACCGCCGCCGACTTCCCGGTGGACTCCACCTTCCACCACGTCTTCGAGCACCAGGCCGCTCTCACTCCCGACGCGCCTGCCGTGCGCTTCGAGGAGGACGTCCTCTCCTTCGCCCAGCTCAACGCTCGCGCCAATCAGCTCGCGCACCACCTGCGGTTGCTCGGCGTCGGGCCCGATGTCCCCGTGGCGCTCTGCCTGGAGCGCTCCGTGGACGCCCTCGTCTCCCTGCTGGGCATCATGAAGGCCGGCGGCGGCTACGTGCCTCTCGACCCGGCCTGGCCCGTCCAGCGCCGCGCCCTCACCCTTCAGGACTGCGGCGCTCCGGTGCTGCTCACCGCTCAGCACCTGGGCTCCTCCTGGGTTGCTGAAAACGTCCACGTGCTCTGCCTGGACACCGAGGCGGCGCTGCTCGCCTCCCGGCCTGCGCACAACCCCGTGCCGGTGGCCTCGCCCGACAACCTCGCCTACGTCATCTACACCTCCGGCAGCACCGGCACCCCCAAGGGCGTCATGATTCAGCACCGCTCGGTGCTCAACCTGCGCCACGCCCTGCGCCAGTCCGTCTACTCCGGTCAGCCCTCTGGCCTGCACGTCAGCGTCAACGCTCCTCTTTCCTTCGACGCTTCCGTCAAGCAGCTCGTCCAGCTGCTCGATGGCCACTGCCTGTGCATCGTCCCCGACTCCACCCGCCAGGACCCTCAGGCCATGGTGGACTGGGTGCGCCGCTACCGCGTCGACGTCCTCGACTGCACGCCGTCGCTGCTCCGGCTGATGCTCCAGGCGGGCCTCTTCCAGGGTGAGGTGGTGCCTCGGCTGCTGGTGCCCGGTGGCGAGGCCATCGATGAGGCGACGTGGCAGCAGCTCGCCGCCGCTCCGGCCACTCGCACCTTCAACGTCTACGGCCCCACCGAGTGCACCGTCGACTCCACCGCCTTCGGCGTGCGTGCGGATACCCGCCCCACCATCGGTGGGCCTCTGGCCAACGTGCTCACCTACGTCCTGGATGAGCGCTTGCAGCCGGTGCCCGTCGGTGTGCCCGGTGAGCTCTTCATCTCCGGTGCCGGCCTCGCCCGTGGCTACCTGCGCCGTCCGGACCTCACCGCCGAGCGTTTCATCGCGGACCCCTTCAGCCCCGTGCCCGGCGCGCGCATGTACCGCACCGGTGACAAGGTGCGCTGGCTGGCCGATGGCACGCTCGACTACCTGGGCCGCACCGACTTCCAGGTGAAGCTGCGCGGCTTCCGCATCGAGCTGGGTGAAATCGAATCCGCGCTCGCCCTGCACCCCGCCGTGCATCAGGCCGTGGTGCTCGTGCGCGAGGACGTCCCCGGCGACAAGCGGCTGGTGGCCTGGTTCACCTCTCGCACCACTGCGCCCGAGCTCTCCGCGCTGCGCTCCTTCCTCAAGGAGCGCCTGCCGGAGTACATGGTGCCTTCGGCCTTCGTCCCCATGGACGTCCTGCCGCTGACGCCCAACGGCAAGGTGGACCGCCGAGCGCTGCCCGCTCCCGAGGCCTCGCAGCTCGCCTCCAGTGAGTACGTGGCCCCCGTCACGCCCACCGAGGAGCAGCTGGCTGCTGTCTGGGCCCAGGTGCTGCGCGTGGAGAAGGTCGGCCGCAATGACGACTTCTTCGCCCTGGGAGGCCACTCGCTGCTGGCCACCCAGGTGGTGGCTCGCGTCCGCGCGGCCCTCGGCGTGGAGCTGCCGCTTCGCGCCCTCTTCGAGGACTCCTCACTCGCGAGCCTCGCGCGGACCATTGATGGACTGAGCGTCGGGGCCAAGGCGGGCCAGGTGCCGCCGCTGCGCCCCGCGCCTCGGGATGCGCAGCTGCCGCTGTCCTTCGCCCAGCAGCGCCTGTGGTTCCTCGATCAGCTCGAGCCCGGTAGCGCGCTGTACAACATGCCCACGGCCCTGCGGCTCGACGGCGTGCTGGATGTGGCCGCGCTGGAGCGGGCCTTCACCGAGCTGGTGCGCCGTCACGAGTCGCTGCGCACCACCTTCCAGGCCGAGGCCGGCAACCCCGTCCAGCTCATCCACCCGCCCATGGCCTTCCGCCTCCCGGTGGTGGACCTGAGCGCGCGCAAGGACCGCGAAGCCGAGGCACGCCGCCTTGCTCACGAGGACGCCACGCGTCCGTTCAACCTCGCCACCGGCCCGCTGCTGCGCGTCAGCCTGCTGCGCCTGGCCGAGCGTCAGCACGTGCTGCTGCTCAACATCCACCACATCGTCTCCGACGGCTGGTCCTCCTCCGTCCTCATCCGCGAGATGGGGATGTTCTACGAGGCCTTCCGCCAGGGCCTGCCCTCGCCCCTGCCCGAGCTGCCGGTGCAGTACGCCGACTATGCGGCGTGGCAGCGCTCGTGGCTGCAGGGTGAGGTGCTGGAGCAGCAGCTCGGCTGGTGGAAGCAGCAGCTCGCCGGGGCCCCGCAGGCACTGGAGCTGCCCACCGACTTCCCGCGTCCGCCCGTCCAGTCCGTCCGCGGTGCGTCTCTGCGCTTCCAGTTCCCCAAGGAGCTGAGCCGTGCATTGGAGGCCCTGTGCCAGAAGCAGGGCGCCACCCTCTTCATGGGCCTGCTCGCCTCCACCCAGGCGCTGCTGGCGCGCTACTCCGGGCAAGACGACGTGGTGGTCGGCTCGCCCATCGCCGGCCGTCGTTTCTCCGAGCTCGAGGGCCTCATCGGCTTCTTCATCAACACGCTCGCCCTGCGCGCTCGCCTCGACGACAACCCGTCCTTCTCCACTCTGCTGAGCCGCGTGCGCGAGACGACGCTCGGCGCCTTCGCGTACCAGGACGTGCCCTTCGAGAAGCTCGTCGAGGAACTCCAGCCCCAGCGCGACCTGAGCCGCTCGCCGCTCTTCCAGGCGATGGTCATCCTCCAGAACGCCGCGGACGCCGCGGACGCCGCCGCCAGAAGCTCGGGCGGAGGTTCATCGTCTCAGGAGGCTCTGTCGATCAGCCCTGTCGAGGTCGAAGGCGTCAGCGCCAAGTTCGACCTGACGTTCTCCTTCTCGAACTCCGCGGACGGCATCTCCGGGTCCATCAACTACTGCGCGGACCTGTTCCGCGAGGACACCGTGCGTCGGCTCGCCGCGCACCTGCGGGCCCTGCTGGAGGCCGTCACCTCCCGGCCCGAGCTGCCGCTGCTCGACGTGCCCCTGCTCTCCGCTGCCGAGCGCCAGACGCTGCTCGTGGAGTGGAACGACACGCGCACCCAGCTGCGTCGGGGCCTCATCCACCACCTCGTCTCCGCCCAGGTGGCTCGCACTCCCGACGCTCTCGCTCTCGTCGCGGGCGAGGCTCGCTTCACCTACCGCCAGCTCGATGAGCGCTCCAACCGTCTGGCTCATGCTCTGCGCTCCCAGGGCGTCGGGCCTGAGGTGCGGGTCGCCGTCCTCCTCGAGCGCAACGCGGACCTGCTCGTCTCGCTGCTCGCCATCCTCAAGGCTGGCGGCACCTACGTCCCGCTCGATGCCAACTACCCCCGCTCACGCCTGACGTACACCCTCGCTGATTCCCAGGCCCACCTGCTGCTGGCTCACCGGCCCCTGCTCGACTCCCTCCAGCTCGACACCGGCAGCCTCTCCACCCTCTGCCTCGACTCGCTGCCCGACTCCTTCTCGCAGCTGCCTGGCACTGCGCCCGAGTCCTCCGTCCGCGAGGACAATCTCGCCTACGTCATCTACACCTCCGGCAGCACCGGCCAGCCCAAGGGCGTCGCCATCACGCACGCCAACGCCTCCGTCTTCCTCGACTGGGCCACCCGTACCTTCACCCCCACTCAGCTCGCCGGCACTCTCGCCGCCACCTCCGTCTGCTTCGACCTGTCCGTCTTCGAGCTCTTCGCTCCGCTCACCTGCGGCGGCGCCGTGTTCCTGGCTCGCGACGCGCTGGCCCTGCCGTCGCTGCCGGCCGCCTCCGAGGTGACGCTGCTCAATACGGTGCCCTCGGCCGCCGCCGAGCTGCTGCGGCTGGGCGCCATTCCGCCCTCTGTCACCACCATCAACCTCGCCGGTGAGCCGCTGCCCGGCACCCTGGCCCGCGGCCTTTATGCCACCGGCACCGTGCGCCACGTCTTCAACCTCTACGGCCCCACCGAGGACACCACCTACTCCACCTATACCCGCGTCCCAGAAGGCCCCGGCGAGCCCACCATCGGCCTGCCCCTGCCTCAAACCAGCGCCTACATCCTCAACTCCCGCATGGAGCTGCAGCCCGTCGGCGTCCCCGGCGAGCTGTACCTGGCCGGCGTCGGCCTGGCTCGCGGTTACCTCGCCAAGCCCTCGCTCACCGCCGAGCGCTTCGTGCCCGACCTCTTCAGCCCCGTACCCGGCGCTCGCATGTACCGCACCGGAGACCTGGTGCGCTGGCGGCATGACGGCGTGCTGGAGTACCTGGGCCGCACCGACTTCCAGGTGAAGGTGCGTGGCTTCCGCATCGAGCTGGGCGAAATCGAGTCCAGCCTGCGCCAGCACTCCAGCGTCCAGCAGGTGCTCGTCATGGCCCGCGAGGATGTCCCTGGCGACAAGCGTCTGGTGGCTTACGTGGTGCCTCCTCCGGGAGTGGCCATTGAAGCCGACGCGCTGCGCACGCACGTGCGCAAGACACTGCCGGACTTCATGGTGCCCTCCGCCTTCGTCTCCCTGGAGGCGATGCCGCTGACGCCCAACGGCAAGGTGGACCGCAAGGCCCTGCCCGCTCCCGACGCTTCGCTGCTCGCCTCATCCACCACCTACGTCGCCCCAGCAACCTCCACCGAGGAGCAGCTGGCCGCCGTCTGGGCCCAGGTGCTTCGCGTCGAGAAGGTCGGCCGCCACGATGACTTCTTCGCCCTGGGCGGCCACTCGCTGCTGGCCACCCAGGTGGTGGCTCGCGTCCGCGCCGCCTTCGGCGTCGAGCTGCCGCTGCGTGCCCTCTTCGAGGACTCTTCACTCGCGAACCTCGCGCGGGCCATTGATGGCCTGAGCGTCGGGGCCAAGGCGGGCCAGATGCCGCCGCTGCGCCCCGCGCCCCGGGATGCGCAGCTGCCACTGTCCTTCGCCCAGCAGCGCTTGTGGTTCCTCGATCAGCTCGAACCCGGAACCGCGCTGTACAACATGCCCACGGCCCTGCGGCTCGACGGCGTGCTGAATGTGGCCGCGCTGGAGCGGGCCTTCACCGAGCTGGTGCGTCGTCACGAGTCGCTGCGCACCACCTTCCAGGCCGAGGTTGGCAACCCCGTCCAGCTCATCCACCCGCCCACGGCCTTCCGCCTCACGGTGGTGGACCTGAGCGCGCGCAAGGACCGCGAAGCCGAGGCACGCCGCCTTGCTCACGAGGACGCCACGCGTCCGTTCAACCTCGCCACCGGCCCGCTGCTGCGCGTCAGCCTGCTGCGCCTGGCCGAGCGTCAGCACGTGCTGCTGCTCAACATCCACCACATCGTCTCCGACGGCTGGTCCTCCTCCGTCCTCATCCGCGAGATGGGGATGTTCTACGAGGCTTTCCGTCAGGGCCTGCCCTCGCCCCTGCCCGAGCTGCCGGTGCAGTACGCCGACTATGCGGCGTGGCAGCGCTCGTGGCTGCAGGGTGAGGTGCTGGAGCAGCAGCTCGGTTGGTGGAAGCAGCAGCTTGCCGGCGCGCCTCATGCCCTGGAGCTGCCCACCGACTTCCCGCGTCCGCCCGTCCAGTCTGTTCGCGGTGCGTCCCTGCGCTTCCAGCTCCCCAAGGAGCTGAGCCGTGCGCTGGAAACGCTGTGCCAGAAGCAGGGCGCTACCCTCTTCATGGGCCTGCTCGCCTCCACCCAGGCGCTGCTCGCCCGCTACTCCGGCCAGCAGGACATCGTCGTCGGCTCGCCCATCGCCGGCCGCCGCTTCTCCGAGCTCGAGGGCCTCATCGGCTTCTTCATCAACACGCTCGCCCTGCGTGCTCGCTTCGATGACAACCCGTCCTTCTCCACGCTGCTGGGGCGCGTGCGGGAAACCACCCTCGGCGCCTTCGCCTACCAAGACGTGCCCTTCGAGAAGCTCGTCGAGGAACTCCAGCCCCAGCGCGACCTGAGCCGCTCGCCCCTGTTCCAGGCGATGGTCATCCTCCAGAACGCCGCGGACGCCGCCGCCAGAAGCTCGGGCGGAGGTTCATCGTCTCAGGAGGCCCTGTCGATCAGCCCTGTCGAGGTCGAAGGCGTCAGCGCCAAGTTCGACCTGACGTTCTCCTTCTCGAACTCCGCGGACGGTATCTCCGGGTCCATCAACTACTGCGCGGACCTGTTCCGCGAGGACACCGTGCGTCGGCTCGCCGCGCACCTGCGGACCCTGCTGGAGGCCGTCACCTCCCGGCCCGAGCTACCGCTGCTCGACGTGCCTCTGCTCTCCACTTCCGAGCGCCAGACGCTGCTCGTGGAGTGGAACGACACGCGCACCCAACTGCGCCGTGGCCTCATCCACCACCTCGTCTCCGCCCAGGTGGCTCGCACTCCCGACGCCCTCGCCCTCGTCGCGGGCGAGGCTCGCTTCACCTACCGCCAGCTCGATGAGCGCGCCAACCGCCTCGCCCACGCCCTGCGGGCTCAGGGCGTCGGGCCCGAGGTGCGCGTCGCCGTCCTCCTCGAGCGCAACGCGGACCTGCTCGTCTCGCTGCTCGCCATCCTCAAGGCTGGCGGCACCTACGTCCCGCTCGATGCCAACTACCCCCGCTCGCGCCTGACGTACACCCTCGCCGATTCCCAGGCCCACCTGCTGCTGGCTCACCGGCCCCTGCTCGACTCCCTCCAGCTCGACACTTCCGCGCTGAGCACCCTCTGCCTCGACTCGCTGCCTGACTCCTTCTCGCTGCTGCCCTCTTCCGCTCCGGAGTCCTCTGTCGGCGAGGACAACCTCGCCTACGTCATCTACACCTCCGGCAGCACCGGCCAGCCCAAGGGCGTCTCCATCACGCACGCCAATGCCTCCGTCTTCCTCGACTGGGCCACGCGTACCTTCACTCCCGCTCAGCTCGCCGGCACCCTGGCTGCCACCTCCATCTGCTTCGACCTGTCCGTCTTCGAGCTCTTCGCTCCGCTGACGTGCGGGGGAGCCGTGTTCCTGGCCCGTGACGCGCTGGCCCTGCCGTCGCTGCCGGCCGCCTCCGAGGTGACGCTGCTCAATACGGTGCCTTCCGCCGCCGCCGAGCTGCTGCGGCTGGGCGCCATTCCGCCCTCTGTCACCACCGTCAACCTCGCCGGTGAGCCGCTGCCCGGCACCCTGGCCCGCGGCCTTTACGCCACCGGCACCGTCCGCCACGTCTTCAACCTCTACGGCCCCACCGAGGACACCACCTACTCCACCTACACCCGCGTCCCCGAAGGCCCGGGCGAGCCCACCATCGGCCTGCCCCTGCCTCAAACCAGCGCCTACATCCTCAACTCCCGCATGGAGTTGCAGCCTGTCGGCGTCCCCGGCGAGCTGTACCTCGCTGGCGTCGGCCTGGCTCGCGGCTACCTCGCCAAGCCTTCCCTCACCGCTGAGCGCTTCGTGCCCGACCTCTTCAGCCCCGTGCCCGGTGCGCGCATGTACCGCACCGGAGACCTGGTGCGCTGGCGGCATGACGGCGTGCTGGAGTACCTGGGCCGCACCGACTTCCAGGTGAAGGTGCGTGGCTTCCGCATCGAGCTGGGCGAAATCGAGTCCAGCCTGCGCCAGCACTCCAGCGTCCAGCAGGTGCTCGTCATGGCCCGCGAGGACGTCCCTGGCGACAAGCGTCTGGTGGCCTACCTCGTGCCGGCTTCCGGCCATTCGCTGGACACCGACGCGCTGCGCATGCACGTGCGCAAGACGCTGCCGGACTTCATGGTGCCCTCCGCCTTCGTCTCCCTGGAGGCCATGCCGCTGACGCCCAACGGCAAGGTGGACCGCAAGGCCCTGCCTGCTCCCGACGCTTCGCTGCTGACTTCGTCCACCACCTACGTCGCCCCAGCCACCCCCACCGAGGAGCAGCTGGCCGCCGTCTGGGCCCAGGTGCTTCGCGTCGAGAAGGTCGGCCGCAGCGACGACTTCTTCGCCCTGGGCGGCCACTCCCTGCTGGCCACCCAAGTGGTGGCTCGTATCCGCGCCGCCTTCGGCGTCGAGCTGCCGCTGCGCGCCCTCTTCGAGTCCCCCACCCTGGAGCAGCTCGCGCTCGCTGTGGAGAAGGCCAACAGGTCCACTGGCGTCCCCGCGCTGAGTCGTGCCGCGCGCGAGGACCGCGTGCCGCTGTCCTTCGCCCAGCAGCGCCTGTGGTTCCTCGATCAGCTCCAGCCCGGCAGCCCGCTGTACAACATGCCCACGCCGCTGATGCTCGACGGCGTGCTGGATGTGGCCGCGCTGGAGAGCGCCTTCACGGAACTGGTGCGCCGTCACGAGTCGCTGCGCACCAGCTTCCACGCCGAGGCGGGCCAGCCCTTCCAGCGCATCCATCCGCCCGCGGACATGCCGCTGGCCGTGGTGGACCTGCGCGAGTTGCCCGAGGAGCAGCGTCGCGCCGAGGCCCGCCGCCTGGCATCGCAGGACGCGGTGCGCCCCTTCAACCTCTCCACCGGGCCGCTGCTGCGCATCACCCTGCTGCGCCTGTCCGAGCACCAGCACGCGCTGCTGCTCAACATGCACCACATCATCTCCGACGGCTGGTCCACGGGCGTGCTCGTGCGCGAGATGGCCATGTTGTACGGGGCCTTCTCCACGGGTCGCACGTCTCCTCTGCCCGAGCTGCCGGTGCAGTACGCCGACTTCGCGGTGTGGCAGCGCTCGTGGCTGCAGGGCGAGGCGCTGGAGCAGCAGCTCGGCTGGTGGAAGCAGCAGCTTGCCGGCGCGCCGCCGCACCTGGAGCTGCCCACCGACAAGCCCCGTCCGCCCGTGCTGTCCTCGCGAGGCGGCACGGTGCCGGTGAACCTGCCCCGCGAGCTGAGCGAGTCGCTGAAGGCGCTGGCCCAGCGCGAGGGCGCCACGCCCTTCATGCTGCTGCTCGCCGCATGGCAGCTGCTGCTGTCGCGGTACTCCGGTCAGGACGATGTGGTGGTCGGCTCGCCCATCGCGGGCCGCCGCCATGCGGAGACCGAGGGCCTCATCGGCTTCTTCGTCAACACGCTCGTGCTGCGCTCGCGGCTCGTGGTTCGGGACTCCTTCCGGGCCCTGCTCGGCCGCGTGCGCGAGACGACGCTCGGTGCCTACGACCATCAGGATGTTCCGTTCGAGAAGCTGGTGGAGGAGCTGCAGCCGGCTCGTGACATGAGCCGCTCGCCGCTCTTCCAGGCGTTCTTCTCCCTGCAGAACACGCCCGTGCAGGAGGTCGCCGCGTCCGAGCTGACCATGCGTCCCCTGGAGACAGACGGCACTGCCGCCGCCAAGTTCGAGCTCAACCTCGGTCTATCCGAAGGCCCCGAGGGCTTCCGCGGTCAGCTCCAGTTCAATGCCGACCTGTACACGGAGGCGACCGCCACGCGCATGGTGGCCCACCTCCAGGTGCTGCTGAAGGCCGTGGCCGCGAGCCCCGACGCACCGCTCGCGGACGTCGAGCTGCTCACCCCGACCGAGCGCCAGCAGGTGCTCCGCGCGTGGAACGACACCGCCGCCGACTTCCCGGTGCCCTCCACGTTCCCCGAGTCCTTCGAGCACCAGGCCGCCCTCACTCCCGACGCGCCCGCCGTGCGCTTCGAGGAGGACGTCCTCACGTACGCCCAGCTCAACACTCGCGCGAACCAGCTCGCGCATCACCTGCGCTCGCTTGGCGTGGGCCCGGACGTGCCCGTGGCGCTCTGCATGGAGCGCTCCGTGGACGCCATCATCGCCCTGCTGGGCATCATGAAGGCCGGCGGCGGCTACGTGCCGCTCGACCCGGCATGGCCCGTCCAGCGCCGCACGCTCACCCTCCAGGATTGCGGTGCACCCGTGCTGCTCACGCGGCGGGAGCTTGTCGACGGTTGGCGTCCCACGGCGACACGCGTGCTGTGCCTGGACAGCGAAGCGGAGCTGCTCGCCCCCCGGCCCACGCACAACCCGGCGCCGGTGACCTCGCCCGACAACCTCGCCTACGTCATCTACACCTCCGGCAGCACCGGCACCCCCAAGGGCGTCATGATTCAGCACCGCTCGGTGCTCAACCTGCACCGCGGCCTGCGTCGGTCCGTCTACTCCGGACAGCCGGCCTCCGGCCTGCGCGCCAGCCTCAACGCCCCTCTGGCCTTCGATGCCTCCGTCCAGCAGCTCGTCCAGCTGCTCGATGGCCACTGCTTGTGCATCGTCCCCGACTCCACCCGCCAGGACCCTCAGGCCATGGTCGACTGGGTGCGCCGTCACCGCATCGACGTGCTCGACTGCACTCCGTCGCTGCTCAAGCTGATGCTGCAGGCCGGCCTCTTCCAGGCCGAATGGGCTCCTCGCGTGCTGCTGCCCGGCGGTGAGGCCATCGACGAGGCCACCTGGCAGCAGCTCGCCGCCGCTCCGGCCACTCGCGCCTTCAACGTCTACGGCCCCACCGAGTGCACCGTCGACTCCACCTCCTTCGAGGTGCGCGCTTCCTCGCGTCCCACCATCGGCGGGCCTCTGGCCAACGTGCTCACCTACGTCCTGGATGAGCGCCTGCAGCCGGTGCCCGTCGGTGTGCCCGGTGAGCTCTTCATCTCCGGTGCCGGCCTCGCCCGCGGCTACCTGCGCCGTCCGGACCTCACCGCCGAGCGCTTCATCGCGGACCCCTTCAGCCCCGTGCCCGGCGCTCGCATGTACTGCACCGGTGACAAGGTGCGCTGGCTGGCGGACGGCACGCTCGACTACCTGGGCCGCACCGACTTCCAGGTGAAGCTGCGCGGCTTCCGCATCGAGCTGGGTGAAATCGAGTCCGCGCTCGCCCTGCACCCCGCCGTGCACCAGGCCGTGGTGCTCGTGCGTGAGGACGTGCCCGGCGACAAGCGTCTGGTGGCCTGGTTCACCTCGCGCACCACCGCGCCCGAGTTCTCCACCCTGCGCACCTTCCTCAAGGAGCGGCTGCCGGAGTACATGGTGCCTTCGGCCTTCGTCTCCATGGACGCGCTGCCGCTGACGCCCAACGGCAAGGTGGACCGTCGCGCCCTGCCCGCTCCCGAGGCCCAGAGCCTGACGGCCACGCACGACTACGTGGCCCCGCGCGACGTGCTCGAGCACCAGCTGGCGGGCATCTGGGAGGAGCTGCTCAACATCCGGCCCATTGGCGTCAAGAGTCACTTCTTCGAGCTCGGTGGCCACTCGCTCCTCGCGGTGCAACTGGCCGCGCGCATCCGCGAGCGCACGGGCCGGGAGCTGCGCCTGGCCTCGCTGTTCCAGGCCCCCACCGTCGAGCAGCTCGCCGCGCTCCTGCGGCAGGCGCCCGCGCCCTTCTCTCCGCTGGTGCCCATCCAGACGGGCGGAAACCGCCGGCCGTTGTTCCTCGTCCACCCCGTGGGCGGGAACGTCCTCGCCTACGCCGAGCTCGCGCGGCAGCTCGGCCCGGAGCAGCCCGTCTACGGCCTCCAGGCTCAGGGGCTCGACGGGCAGCAGCCTCCGTTGAGCGCCATCGAGGAACTGGCCGCCTACTACATCGAGGTCCTCCGCACGGTGCAGCCGCACGGGCCCTACCTGCTCGGCGGCTGGTCGATGGGCGCGGTGGTGGCGTTCGAGATGGCCCGCCAGCTCCAGGCCCGTCAGGAGCAGGTGGAGTTCGTCGCGATGATCGACCCCACCCCCGCCGCCGCGGACCGCGTCCGGGCCAACGTCGATGACCCGCTACAGGTGGCGGCCATGTTCGCCAGGGACCAGGGACAGCTCGCGGCGCAGGGCGACTGGATGCCGGACGCGTCGCTCGCCGGCAGTGACGTGGACACGGTGCTCCAACACCTCATGGAGGAAGGCCGCAAGGCGGGCCTGCTCGTCCCGGAGGTGGGGCTGCCCCAGGTGCGCGCGCTGTTCGACGTCTTCGCCGCCAACCTGCGCGCCTTGAAGCACTACGAGCCCCGACCCTTCGCGGGCCGCGTCACCGTGCTCCGGGCCAGCGAGGGGATTCCGGAGTCCGCCCAGGCCCCTGGCCGGGGTTGGGGCGCGTTCTCCGAAGCGGTGGAGGTGCACGAAGTCCCGGGCAACCACTACACGGCCCTGCGCGCCCCCAACGTCCAGGCCCTGGCCGAGCGCCTCGCGACCCTCCTGAAGAAGGCCCAGGAGGCGGCGGACGCGGCGAGCGAGGGAGGCGACGACAAGGCACCCGCGGCCTGATGATGCCGGGCCTCCCAGGCGAACCTCCGGGAGGCCCACGGCCTGGAAACGACGAGGGCGCCCACGCCGAGGAGGCGGGGCGCCCTGCGTCAAGACAGAGGCCGCGAATCAGCTCAGAGCCTCACGACTTCGGCTTGCCCAGCCACGTCCGGAGCTGATTGGAGACGCGCATCGCCGAGCGGTCCTGGTTGGTCAGCACCACCGTGACGACGTCGTTGTCGAGGTAGATGTCCAGGTTCGAGCTGATGCCCACGAAGCCGCCGCTGTGGCCCACGATGCGGTGCTTGGGGAAGATCTGGAACCCCAGTCCGTAGGCGCGCTCGCCGGACAGCGGCTCCTGGGTGAACATCTGCTCCAGCGTCTTCTGGCTCACGAGCTTCCCCGCGCGCAGCGCCACGACGAAGCGGTGCAGGTCCTCCACCGTGGAGTAGCCACCGCCGGCCGGCCCGCCGCGGATGACGTGCTCGAAGAGGTTGTTGCGCCACACCACGCCGGCCGGGGTCTCCTGCCGCACGTAGCCCACGGCCAGGTTCGGCACCACCGTGTCCAGGTCGTAGCACTCCGTGTCCTTCATCCCCGCGGGCTTGTAGACGTGCTCGCGGACGTGGTCGAAGTAGCTGCGGCCCGTCACCTTCTCGATGATGGCGCCCAGCACCACGTAGTTGCTGTTGCCGTACGCCCAGCTCGTGCCCGGAGGGAATGCGCGCTTCCCGTCGCGCACCAGCGGCTTGAAGTCCTCCACCGTGCGGAACAGCGCCCGCGACGAGCGCTGGAACTGCTCGGTGAAGTAGCTGCCCAGGCCCGAGGTGTGGTTCAGCAACTGGCGCACGGTGACCTGCTTCGCCACCTCGGCCGGCAGCCAGTCCTCACCGAGGTACTTGGAGACGGGGTCCTCCAGCGACAGCTTCCCCTGCTCCACGAGCTGGAGCACGGCCACCGCGGTGAACATCTTGTTCATCGACCCGAGGTTGAACCGGGTGTCCAGGCGGTTGGGGACGTTCCACGTCCGGTCCGCCTGGCCCCATACGCCCGTGGCCAGGACCTTCGAGCCTCGCGCCACCAGGATGGCGCCGGAGAAGGCCTCCTGCGCCGCCAGCGGGTCCACCAGCGCCTTGAGCGCCGCGGGCAGCTCGGCATCCGTCTTCGGAGCGGGCACCGTGGGCATCGCGGGCGCCGCCGGCGCGCTTCCATTCGCCTTCTGCACCATCGTCGGTTGAGGCCCCTGCTTCGGGGGAGCGGTCGTGGCCGGGCCTCCGGGCTTCGTGCTGCTCGCGGAAGCGGGGGCCGTCAGGAGCAACGAGGAGCACAGGCCGGCGATGGCGCACCGGGCCGCGGAGCGGAATGAGGACATGTGCACTTCCCTTCGAGCGAGTCCAGCCGTGAGCCGGCGACTATCCCACGGCGGCGAGCGGCGCCTCGGAAGAAGTCGAGGCCGGCAGCCGCGCACGGGCCGACACCACCTTCATCCACAGGTTCTCCGGGTAGTGGGCGCCGCCCGTGACGGCCTGGACGGGCTTGCCCGGCATCAGCTCCAGCCGGAAGCGCTGGGCCACCATCGCGCTGGCCAGCGTGGCAATCATCGACGCGAGCTGCGCGCCGATGCACACCCGCTGCCCCGCGCCATACGGCAGGTACACGAAGCGGGGACGGGCCCGCACCTGCTCCGGCTCGAAGCGGCTCGGGTCGAAGGTGTGCGGGTCCTTCCAGTAGGCCGGGTGCCGGTGCATCACGTACGCCGACGACATCAGCATCGTGCCCTTCGGCACGTCGTACTCCCCGAGCTTGTCGTCCTGCACGGCCGGCCGGCCCATGCCCGGCGCGGGCGAGTAGTGCCGCAGCGTCTCGTCGAACACCTGGCTGACGTACTGGAGCGCCGGCAGGTCCTGCACCGTGGGCAGCCGCCCGCCGAGCGCGCGGTCCACCGTGTCGAACATGCGCTCGCGCACCTCGGGGTACTGCGTCAGGCAGTACCACATCCACGACAGGCCGATGCCCGCGGAGACGTGCCCGCCGTAGAGGAACTCGATGAACTCGTCCCGGACCTCCACGTCGGTGAGCTTCTCGCCCTTCTCGTCCGTCGTGGTGATGAAGTGGCCCGCCAGGTCGTCGGACTGCTCGGCCAGGGCCATCCGCGCGC
This sequence comes from Pyxidicoccus fallax, assembly GCF_012933655.1. GTDB lineage: Bacteria > Myxococcota > Myxococcia > Myxococcales > Myxococcaceae > Myxococcus > Myxococcus fallax. The sequence goes on from NZ_JABBJJ010000058.1 coordinate 34,559, forward strand.
GAACCTTCTCCCAGACGAACTCGTTGAGCCGCTTCGCCGCGGGCAGCACCTTCGGGAAGTTCGTCAGGAAGTACGTCCGCCGCAGCTTGCGCGGCATGGGCAGGTACTCCTCCACCACCGAGCGCACCCGGATGGAGTAGAGCATGTAGTGGAAGGCCGCCTCGCAGACGTCGTCCGGCGGGTCCTCCGAGTACACAATCTGCCCCATGGCGGAGATGACCAGCCGGGACATCTCCGGGAACAGCTCCACCGGCGTGCCCGCGCGCGCGAGGGCCTCCCAGCGCGTGTCGAGCAGCCGCTCGATGACGCCCACGATTTTCGGCGTCAGCGCCGTCACCTTGTCGCGCTGGAAGGCGGGCTGAATCATGCGGCGGTGGCGCTTCCAGTGAGCGCCCTCGCTGCTCGACAGGCCCTGCCCCATCACGATGCCGCGCTGCCCCGCCTGCATGTTCTTGGGGTAGTTGTTGACCGCGGCGTCGGCCAGGAAGTGCTTGATGTAGGCCGGATTCGTGACGAGGTAGACGCTGCCCCCCGGCGGCCTCAGCCAGACGATGTCTCCGTACTTCTCGAAGAAGCGCAGGAACGCCTTGTTGATGTCGCGCCGCTCACGAAGCGAGTGCCAGATGTAGGGGATGAGCGGGACAGCGGGGGGCCGATGGAGCTTGGACATGGGATGACGGAACGGTCCGCAAGGTGGAATCGCGCAAATGTTCCATGTCCATCATACTGCGAGCACCAGTCCGGGTCTCCCCCCCCTCCCCGTCATCCCAGGGAAGCCGAGGCCTGGGCCAGCTTTTCCTGGGCTTCCTCCCACCGGGCATAGAGGGACTCCAGCTCCTCCTTGCCGGCGCGGTGCGTGTCCATCAGCGGCTTGGCGCGCGCGAAGTCGTTGTAGAGCGCGGGGTCCGCGAGCTGCGCCTCGCGCTCCTTCTGCTCGGCCTCCAGCGAGGCGATGCGCTCCTCCAGCTTCGCGATTTCCTTCTTGATGGGGCCCTCGACGACGCTGCGGCGCTGGCGGGCCTCGGCCTCCATGCGCTTGCGGTCCTTCTCCGTCATCGGCCCGGTGGCCGCCTTGTCCGCGCGGCCATTCCCCGCCGCCGCGGCCGCCGCGGCCTCCGCCGCCTGCCGCATCTGCTCCTGGTGGTACAGGTAGTCGTCGAGGTTGCCCGGGTGCGGCGTCAGCTTCCCGTCCGCCACCTCCCACACGTGGGTGGACAGGTTGTTGATGAAGCTGCGGTTGTGGCTGACGAAGAGCAGCGTGCCCGTGTAGCTCTTCAGCGCCTCGATGAGCATCTCGGACGAGTCCAGGTCCAGGTGGTTGGTGGGCTCGTCCATCAGCAGGAAGTTGGAGGGCACCAGCAGCAGCTTGGCCAGCGCCACGCGCGCGCGCTCACCGCCGCTGAGCACGCCGATGGGCTTCTCCACGTCGTCGCCGCTGAAGAGGAAGGCGCCCAGCACACCGCGCACGTAGCTCTCCGGCTTGTCCGCCGCGAGCGGCCGCACCTCCTCGATGATGGTGTTCTGCCGGTCCAGCTTGTCCGCGTGGTGCTGCGCGTAATAGCCCACCACCACGTTGTGCCCGAGCGTCACCTTGCCGGTGTCCGGCGCCAGCTCGCCCGCGACCATCTTCAAGAGCGTCGTCTTGCCCGCGCCGTTGGCGCCCACCACGGCGATGCGCTGTCCGCGCTCCAGGCGCCCATTGAGGTTGTCGTACACCGTCTGCGCGCCGTACCGCTTGGAGATGCCCTCCAGCGTCACCACGTCACGGCCGCTGCGGTCCACCTCCGGGAAGCGGAACTTCATGGTGCTGCGCTCCTCGAGCACCTGCACCTTCTCCAGCTTCTCCAGCATCTTCGCGCGGCTCTGCGCCTGCCGCGCCTTGGTGGCCTTGGCGCCGAAGCGGTCGATGAAGCCCTGCAGCTCGGCGCGGCGGGCCTCCACGCGCTCGGCGCGGGCCTTCAGGAGTTCCTTCTCCTCGGCGCGCAGGCGCTTGTAGTCGTCGTAGTTGCCGGCGTACTCGCGCACGCCCTCCAGCTCCAGGGACACCACCCGGTTGATCTGCCGGTTGAGGAAGTCCTTGTCGTGGGAGATGAGGACCAGCGCCTTGTTGGAGCGGCGCAGGAAGTCGTCGAACCACGTGAGCGTGGGCACGTCCAGGTGGTTGGTGGGCTCGTCCAGCAGCAGCAGGTCCGGGTCCTGGAGCAGCAGGCCGGCGAGGGCCGCGCGCATGCGCCAGCCGCCGGACAGGGCCGACGTGGGCTTGAGCAGGTCCGCGTCGCGGAAGCCCAGGCCCTTGAGGATGCGCTCGGCGTGGTGCTTGCCGTAGCGGTTCTCGAAGTCGTCCAGCTCCGCGTGCAGGTCCGACAGGGACTGGGACAGCTCGAGCTGGTCGTCCTCGTCGGTGGCCTCGGCGAGCGCCGCCTCGGTCTCCTTCAGCCGGGCCTCCAGGGCGTCGCGGCCGGGCACGGTGCTCATCACCGCCTCCACGACGGTGCCCTCGGGCAGGCCGGCGATTTCCTGGGGCAGATAGCCCGCGCGGGCCTTCCGGGCGTACTGCACGGTGCCCGAGTCCGGCTGGTTCACCCCGGCCAGTATCTTCATCAACGAGCTCTTGCCCGTCCCGTTGGCGCCGACGAGACCTACACGGTCCCTGGGGCCCAGGGTGAAGTTGTCGTTGTCGAAGAGGACCTTCTTTCCGTAGGCGAGACAGAGGTCCTGGGCGATGACGAGGCTCATGGCGGGCGGGGATGTAACAGTCCTCGGGCCCCTCGGGAACGTCAGATGTGCCTGCCCGGCCGCCCCGGGGCCAACCGGCCCCTTTCCGGACCCCGCCAGGGCCTGCCTATACTCCGGGCCACATGGCTGCCCCCTGCCCCCACTGCGGAAGTACCGACGGCGTCGACCACCTGTGTTCCGGCCAGAGTCTGCAGCTCCTCGGGCAGGTGCTCGATGGGCGGTACAAGATTGAGAGCGTCCTGGGCCAGGGCGGCATGGGCATGGTGTTCCGCGCCACGCAGACGTCGGTGCAGCGCCCGGTGGCGGTGAAGACGCTGAACCCGTCGCTGGCCGCGGCGCCGCAGTTCTTCGAGCGCTTCCGCCGCGAGGCCGAAATCGCCAGCCGGCTGCGCCACCCCAACGTCATCACCATCTTCGACTTCGGCCGCGCGCCAGACGGCACGTGTTACTTCGTGATGGAGCTCCTGCAGGGCGAGAGCCTCAAGGAGATCGTCAAGCGCGAGGGCCCCATGTCCCTGCGCCGCGCGGTGAACCTCATCGAGCAGGCCTGCCAGGGCCTGGCGCATGCGCACGCGGAAGGCTGCGTGCACCGTGACCTCAAGCCGCACAACATCATGGTGCAGCAGCTCAGCGGCAAGGACTTCGTCAAGGTCCTCGACTTCGGCCTGGTGAAGGCGATGGAGGCCGAGGAGGAGGAGCAGCTCACCTCCACCGGGCAGGTGCTGGGCACGCCGCAGTACATGCCGCCCGAGCAGGCCGGCGGCGAGGCCGTAGACCCGCGCTCGGACCTGTATTCGATGGCGGGCGTCCTCTACTACTGCCTCACGGGCAGCTCGCCGTACGGCGCGAACACGGTGCGCAAGGCGCTCACCGCGTCGCTCACGCAGCCGGTGCCGGCCGTCAACAGCAAGCGCCAGGGCGCTCCGGTGCCGGCCGCGCTGGATGCGTTCTTCAAGAAGGCGCTCGCGCCCGAGAAGGAGGACCGCTACCAGAACGCCCAGGAGTTCGTGGACGCGATGCTGGACACGGTGGCCGACCTGTCCCCCGAGGAGCTGGACGCGATGCCCAGCGGCGGCTCGGCGTCCACGGGCAACGAACGCGGCAGTGGCAGCAGGCCGGGCAGCCGCGCGGGCCGTCCGAACAGTGGAAGCGGCAGCGGCGTGCGGGCCTCTCGCGCCGGTGCGCCCGCGGTGGGCCGCGGCTCCACGCCGTCCAACGTCGTCGTCGCGCGGGGGCAAGGTGCGGCGGGCAGTGGCTCGTCGCCCAGCCGCGCGCGCCCCGCCGTGCCCCGGGCCGCGCCGCCTCCCGAGCCTCCGCCGCCGCCTCCCGAGCCGCAGGGCATGTCCACCGGCAAGAAGGCCGCGTTCGTCGCCGTGCCGCTGGTGCTGCTCGCCGTCGGCGTGGCGGTGGTGATGGGAAGCGGAGGCCCGGCGGCGCAGCCTTCCACGACGGAGACGCGCCGCGACGCCCAGGCCACGAGGCCCTCGACGGCCGCGGGTGCCAACGCGGGCACCGCGCCCGTGGCGGCCCAGGCCGTGAAGGTGTCCATCAAATCGAGCCCGGCCGGCGCCGCCATCCTCCTCGGAGGCAACCGGCAGGTGGGCACCACGCCGGTGACGCTGGAGCTGCCGCGCGACAAGACGCACGAGCTGACCTTCGAGCTGGCGGGTCACCAGAAGGTCACGCGCACGCTGGACTTCAGCCTCATGGCGGGCGACGCACAGACGGTGGACGTGACGCTGGAGCCGGTGCGCGCCGCCGCGCCGTCCCGCCCGGCCAGGCCCGCGAAGTCGGGCGGCGGCGGGCAGGACATCTCCATCTTCGAGTAGCCCCGCGCTCCCGCGCCGCCGACTTCAGCGGCCCGCCGCGCGAGGCCGGCCGTTTCACACCCGCTTCGCCAGCTTCGGGAGCACCTCGCCGCTCTTGCCGGTGACGTGGTGGTCGAAGCTGCTGGCGTTCTGCGGCGGGTCCAGGTTGACGAGCCACGTCTCCCCGCCCGCCTCGGACACCCGGTCGACGATGCCCGCGGCCGGGTAGACGGCGCCGGAGGTGCCCGCCGCGAGGAACACGAAGCGCCCGCCCGACGTGGAGCCCCTCAGCGCGAAGTCCTCGATGCGCTGCATGTCCGCTGGGTCCAGGTACTCACCGAACCAGACGATGTGCGGGCGCAGCTTCCCGCCGCAGTCGCCACAGGTGGGCACGGTGCCTTCCGGGTAGGCGGTGGTGTCATCGAACGGGGTCCGCTTGCACTTGCTGCAACGCGTCTTGAAGAGGGTGCCGTGCATCTCCACCACGCGCTGGCTGCCCGCCCGCCGGTGCAGGCCGTCCACGTTCTGGGTGGCCATGAGGAAGCGGTCGCCCAAGTGGCGCTCCCAGGCCACCAGCGCGTCATGGCCGGGGTTGGGGTGCACGGCGGAGGCCGCCGCGCGACGCTGCGAGTAGAAGCGCCACACCAGGGCCGGGTCCTTCACGAAGCCCTGGGGCGAGGCCACGTCCTCGATGGGGTGGTTTTCCCAGAGTCCGTCCATGCCACGGAAGGTGGGGACTCCACTCTCGGCGGAGACCCCGGCTCCCGTGAGGACGAGCAGCCAGGTCTTGGAGTCGAGGATGAGCTGTTCCATGGCGCGGCTCCCGTGCGGCGGAAAAGGATTCAGGGTATTGAGGGACGACGACATCGCCGGGGCCTGACGCCCCGACGAAGGTTCCCCTTTCGAGGTTCTCCATCATGGCGGAAGTCACCCTGGATCTGCGCGGCATGCCGAAGGCAGAGGCCTACGCGGAGTTGAAGCAGCACGTCCGTGCGGTGCTGGAAGGCATCGATGACCCCATCGCCGGCATGTCCACCATGAGCTGCCTGCTGCACCACGCCTTCGGCCACCTGTGGACGGGCTTCTACCGCGTGGTGACGCCGGGCAAGCTGCTGCGGGTGGGCCCCTACCAGGGCACGCTCGGCTGCCTGGAAATCCAGTTCGGCAAGGGCGTGTGTGGCACGTCCGCGGCCAAGGGCGAGACGGTGGTGGTGCCCGACGTGCACGCCTTCCCCGGCCACATCACCTGCGACGGGCGCTCGGCGTCGGAAATCGTCGTCCCGGTGTACGGGAAGAACCGCGAGCTCATCGCCGTGCTCGACATCGACTCCGAGCACAAGAACACGTTCGACGACGTGGACCGCCGCGAGCTCGAAGAGCTGATGAAGTGGTTCCAGCAGTAGCGCCGTCGTCAGGGGACGGAGCGTACTGGCCCCGCCCCCTGCCCGTACTGCTCAGGCGCCCCGGGCGTAGGCCACGGCGAGCTGCCCGGCGAAGCGGGCGTTGTTGGTGAGCAGCGCCAGGTTGGCCTTGAGCGTCTTGCCGCCGGTGCGCTTGGCCATCTCCGACAGGAGGAACGGCGTCACGGCCTTGCCACGGACGCCCTGCCGGTCCGCGTCGGCGAGCGTGGCGGCGATGTGCAGCTCCACCTCGTTGCGCGGCAGCGCGGTCTCCTCGGGAGGAGGCACGGTGTAGAGCAGCCCGCCCTGCCCGAGCGTCTCGAAGCGGGCCCGGGCGACGCGCGCGGCGGTGTCCACGTCGTCCACGCGGTGCTCCAGCTGGATGCCGGAGCCCCGGCTGTAGAAGGACGGCAGCTCGTCGGTGCCCACGCCGATGACGGGGACGCCGGCGGTCTCCAGCAACTCCATCGTCTTGGGCAGGTCCAGCACGGACTTGGCGCCCGCGCACACCACGGCCACGGGGTAGCGGGCGAGCGCCGCGATGTCCTGGGAGATGTCCCAGTGCTCGGAGGCGCCGCGGTGCACGCCGCCGATGCCGCCGGTGGCGAAGACGCGGATGCCGGCGGCGGCGGCCAGCTCACAGGTGGCGCTCACGGTGGTGCCACCGGAGGCGCGAGTGGCCACGGCGATGGCGAGGTCCCGCGAGCCCAGCTTGAGCAGGCGCTCCTTGCCCTCCGCGAGCCGGCGCATGGCCGTCTCCTCCAGGCCGATGCACACTTCTCCGTCCACCACGGCGATGGCGGCGGGGACGGCGCCCGCGCGGCGGACGGCCTCCTCGCAAGCGCGGGCGGCGGACAGGTTGTCCGGGTAGGGCAGGCCCTGGGCGACGACGCTCGTCTCCAGCGCCACGATGGGTTGACCGGCGTCGCGAGCGCGGCGCACCTCGTCCGAAAAGCGAAGGTCCATGGGCGCGGCTTTAACCCCGGGCGGCCATGCGGACAAGCGCCGCCAGGGGGCAAACGTCGGCTTGCACGCGCGTTCGCCGCGCCCTATGCCGTCGCCGCCGTGTCCACGTCCGCCGCTGCCGCCGCTCCCGCTCCCGCCACCCGGGCCTTCTCCGCCTCCGACCTGGCCATCATCGGCGTGGTCATCATCTGGGGCACCAACTACACGGTGGTGAAGGAGGCGCTGGGAGTCATTCCCCCGCTGGCCTTCATGTCGCTGCGCTTCGCCATCGCCGCGGTGGCCATGGGCGCGCTGCTGTGGCTGGTGGAGGGCTGGAAGCCGCTGCCCAGGCGCGTGTTCCTCAAGCTCACCGCGCTCGGGCTGATTGGCAACACGGTGTACCAGCTCTGCTTCGTGCTCGGGCTGGCGCACACCACGGCGGCGAACGGCGGGCTGCTGTCGGCGGTGACGCCGGTCATCGTAGCCGCGCTCGGAGCGATGCTGGGCGTCGAGCGCCTGACACGGCCGGTGGTGATGGGCCTGTCGCTGGCGGTGGTGGGCATGGTGCTCGTGGTGAGCGCGCGAGGCCCGGCGCTGGGCGCGGCGACGTGGCTGGGAGACGGGCTCATCCTGACCGGCTCGCTGTGCTGGGCGGTGTACACGGTGGGCATCCGCTCGGTGGGCACGGAGGTGTCCGCGCTGCGCATCACCGCCATCACCATGCTGACGGGCGCGCCGGGCGTGGTGCTCGCGGGAGTGCCCTCGGTCATGAGGATGGAGACCGCGCCCATTGGCTTCAACGCGTGGGCGAGCGTGGTGTACTCGGCGCTGGTGCCGCTGGTGCTCTCGTACTTCATCTGGGGCCGCACCGTGCAGAAGGTGGGCAGCAGCCGCGCGGCCCTCTACAACACCGGCATCCCCGTGGTGGCCGCCCTCACCGCCTGGGCCGTGCGAGGCGAGCGCCCCACCCTCCTCCAGGCCCTGGGCGCGGCCCTCATCCTCACGGGCGTGCTGCTCAGCCGGAGGAAGTAGTCCTCACCCGCGCCGGCCGCGCTCGATGGAGATGCCGTACTCTTCAATCTTCTTGTCCAGCGTGGGCCGGCTGATGCCGAGCAGCGCCGCGGCGCGGACCTTCTTCCCGCCCGCCTCGCGCAGCGCCTCGGCGATGGCGTCGCGCTCCAGCCGGGCCACTCGCTCCTGCAACGTCTGGGGCCCGGAGGCGGCGCCGCCCTCCTGGATTTCCGGTGGCAGGTGCAGCGCCCCCACCCGGCTCCCGCCGTACAGCAAGCCGAGCCGCTCCCCCACCAACTCCAATTCGCGCACGTTCTGCGGCCACGCGTAGTCCACCAGCAACCGGCGCGCCTCGGGGCCCAGCATGGGAGGCTCCTTGCGCAGCCGCCGCGCGGCCCGCGTGGTGAACGCCTCCAGCAGCGTCAGCACGTCCGCCCGCCGCTCGCGCAGCGGGGGCACCTCCAGCTCGAACCCCGCGAGCCCTCTGGCGAGCGACGCTTCCACGTCCCCCCGCGTGGCCAACAGCGGCAGCGGCGCCGGCGCGGTGGCCATCACTCGCACGTCCACCGGCTCCTCGCCACCCTGCCGCGCGGGAGCGGACCGCCGGGCCAACAGCCGCGCCAGCCGCTCCGCGGTGGGACGAGGCAGCGCCTCCACATGCTGAAGCAGCAGCGAGCCCCCATCCGCGCGCAGCAGCGCGGACGACACCGGAGGCTGCCCCGGCGCGCTGGCCCGGCCGAACAGCGCCTCCTCCACGGCCTCCTTCGGCAGCCGGCAGTCCACCGTCACCACCGGCCCCAGCGCCCGGGGCGAGCGCGCGTGGACGTGCCGCGCCAGCAGTGTCTTGCCCGTCCCCGCCTCGCCGTGCACCACCACGGGCGCCGCGCTGGCGGCCGCCCGCTTCGCGGCATCCAGCACCGCCCGCATCGGCCGGGACGCCCCTTCGGGAGCCAGCACCGGCGCCTCCGCCTCCGCCCGCGAGCGCACCGCCGTGTACGCCTCGCCTCCGAGCCGTCCCAGCGCGGCCAGCAACTGGCCCTCGCCCGCGGAGAAGGAAGGGTCGGCGCGAGTCACGTACAGCACGCCGAAGGGCATGCCCCCGGACGCCACCAGCGGCGCGCACATCTCATCCTCGCCCTGGACGAGCTCCTTGCGCTCCAGGGCCGCCTGGGCCATGGCCCGGGGCACCGTCAGCGCCTCCGCCCCCACCACCGACGCGGTGAGCAGGCCGGCGGAGCTACCCAGCAACGCCGCCGTCCGGTCCGCGTTGAGGGCATGGGCCACCTCGTCCGCGAGCCGTCGCAGCACCATGGCCTCGCTGGTGGCGCCCAAGAGCGCCGTGCCCGCCGAGTACATCGCCGCCGCCGTGCCCACGTGCGGCAGCACCTCTTCAATGGGCACGTGTCCGGGCGACGCCGGCCCACCGCCCACCAGCGTCACCGCCGGAGGCTCGAAGAGGGCCGTCGTCGTGCCCACGCGGACCTGGTCACCCGGCTGCAGCGCCACCTCGCCGGAGACGCGCTCGCCATTGACGAGCGTCCCGTTGCGCGAGCGCAAGTCGCGCAGCCACGCCTGCCCCTCGTGGAAGGTGATCATCGCGTGACGGCGCGAGACCTGATCATCCTCCAGCGGGATTTCACACGACGGGCTGCGGCCGATCGTCGCCTCCGTGAGCACCTCGTATCGGCGCCCCGCGGATGGACCGGTAAGCAGCAGGAGTGCGGGCATGATGGGGCGCGGAGCCTACCGTCCCGCCGGACGCGGGCAAGCGCTCCGCGGCGCGTCACATGGGTCGCTCTGCGTTCAGCAGCGCACGGATTTCCTGCTCGTCCAGCGTCCGACCTTCCCGGGTGATGGCGAGCGCGTTCACCTGGGTCTCATCCACCTCCACGTGTGCGCCCTTGCGCCACTCCGTGGTGTGCACCGCGCCATCCACCAGCTTGCCCACCACGCTGCCCTCATCCCGGGCCATGACCTCCAGCCACAGGTTCTCCACCACGGTGTTCCCGTCGGGGTGGGTGTCGAAGGGAGCGCGCACCAGGAAGGTGAGCGGCTCCATCAGCCCCTTGCGCTGGAAGCGCGCCAGGAAGGCGGGCAGCAGCGCCTGGGCCTCGCGGTGCATGGCCTGCGTCTGCTCCTCCGGCTCCTTCTCGAAGCGCTCACGGTACGGCGCCAGCAGCTGTGACGTGTTGTGTCGTCCCAGCGGGGACACCACGGAGAGGAAGAGCCCCTCGTGGCCCTCGAACGTCTCCAGCGGCACGCCCAGCAGGTTGGTGCGCGCCTCCTCGGACGGCACCAGCATGAAGGTCTGCCCCTCGCTGGTGCCCACCTGGGTGCGCAGCGCCGGCCCCTGCCCGAAGGCCAGGTCCGTGCACAGCTCGTGGAGGAAGCTCTCCGCCGCGAGCAGGTCCCCTTCCGCCAGGTGGAAGATCTCCAGGTCGCGGGCGCCGAACTTCTCCATGCCATGCGAGTGGACCCACAGCGGCGTGTCGCCCTCCGTGGCCTGCACCGCGTGCAGGTGGACATGGTCCCGGATGTCGAAGTCCAGCTCGGTGATTTCCACCACGTCGTCCGGCTCGTGCAGCTTGAAGGCGGTGACGTCCACCAGCACGCCCTGCACGTGCTCCAGCAGCGTGCGCACGGCCCACAGCGCCTCGAACACGGGCAGCGTGGGCTGCGGGCCTCCGGGCTCCACCGACAGCCGGTAGAACGCCTTGGAGCGCCCCAGCCGCTCGAAGGCCTCCGGGCTGCCGCTGAAGACCTCCTTGCTGAAGCGCGGCAGGTGCTCGGCGCCCACGGTCAGCCGGACCAGCACGTCCGAGCTGTCCGCCTTCAGCGAGAAGCCCTGGCCGTCCTCGTCCGGGGTGAACTCCACGTCATCGGTGGCGAAGGACGCGCGCAGCGCCTCGAGGGGCACCGGCCCGGCCTGCTCGATGGCCAGCAGGTAGACCTCAATCACAGGTGCTTCTCGATCTGACGGAACAGGTCCACGCGGTCCACCAGGTTGGTCAGGTAGTCGAGCTTGTCCGTGGCCAGCACGAGCACCGGCGACAGCCGGTACCCGTCGAACCACTCTTCATAGAGGGCATTGAGGCGCTGCAGGTAGCGGGTGGGAATGTCCTTCTCCATGGCGCGCCCCCGCAGGCGGATGCGCTCGCGGAGCGTCTGCACGGGGCAGCGCAGGTAGATCATGAGGTCCGGCGGTCGCAGCGACTCGGAGATGGTCTCGTACAGCTCGCAGTACGTCTTCCAGTCGCGCTTGTCGATGAGCCGCTGCCGGTGGAGGTTCTTGGCGAAGATCTCCGCGTCCTCGTAGAGGGTGCGGTCCTGCAGGACGGTGCCCGACGTGCGCTCCAGCTCCCGGTGCAGGCGGAACTTGTGCGTCAGGAAGAAGAGCTGCGAGCGGAACGCCCACGTCTTCATGTCCTTGTAGAAGTCGGCCAGATACGGGTTCTGGTCATTGGGCTCGAAGGACGGCGTCAGCCCGTACTTCCGGCAGAGGAAGGACGTCAGCTCCGTCTTGCCGGCGCCGATGTTGCCCGCGATGGCGATGAACTTTTTCCTGGCCACGCCACCCCTGCTTGTAACCCCGCCGAGCGGCGCGCACCAGAAACAACGTGTAGGTAGGACGTGGTAGAAGAAGTGCATGTCCCTCCACCGTCCCGCCCGCCGCGCGCCCGGTGCCGCCACCCTCCCGGGT
>NZ_JABBJJ010000590.1 GCF_012933655.1 Pyxidicoccus fallax
GGGCGCGACGGTGGGGGTGGGGTCGTCGGAGCCCTCCCGCGGCTCGCCGGGAGAGGTCTGCTGCTGCTGCTTGCGCTTGCGCCGCTCCACGGGCACGCCGTTGCGCACGAGGACGACGTCATCGGGCCGCTCCAGCGGCTGCAGGTCCTTCCGCTTCAGCTCCGGCAGGACGATGATGGCCTCGGGCACGGAGACGTTGCGCAGGTTGACGAGCTCCGCGGACAGCGTGCCCTCCACCTTCGCGCGCATGGTGAGCAGCGCCATGAGCTGGTCGTCGTAGATGATGGGGAAGTCGGTCGCCACCAGCGGGTGCTCGGCTCCCTTGGGGCTGGACAGCTCGTACTCGCCGTCGCGCGTGCGCACGGCGGTGAGCGGCGCCTCCAGCCGCACCGAGCCGTTGCCCGCCTTCGCCGACAGCGTCCGCAGCGCGATGGTCTCGCGCGTGGCCTCCAGGCCGAGCTGGATGTCGCGGTACTCGCCGAGGCCCATCAGCCCCAGCCGTCCGTCCTTCCACGCCAGCGTGCCCTGGAAGGTGGGCGCGCCCAGCGTGCCCGCGAGGTTGGCGTCCGCCTGGAGGATGCCTCCCAGGCTGCGCACCATCTCCGTGGCGCCGGAGAGGAAGGACGGGTCGAAGTTGCGCGCCTTGAGGGCCACCTCCATGGGCGCCTGCGTCGTCCGCAGGCCCCGCTGAATCGCCGGCAGCGACACGTCCAGGTCCAGGCGGCCGTTCACCATCAGCGTGCCCCCCGCGGGCGCGGTGAGGAGCGCGTCGAAGGTGGAGCGCGCGTTGTTGTAGGCGTAGTGCAGGCGCGCCTGGCCGAGCCCCAGCGCGCCCACGCCCAGCTTCTGCACGCCGGCGGTGATGTCCAGCTGGGGGGTGTCCAGCGTGCCGCGCGCGGCCACCTCCACCGCCAGCACGCCCTGGACGCCCTGGCGGCTGATGCCCGGAGCGGGAGGCGCGCCCGTCGCGGTGGAGCGCGCCACCCCGGGCAGCTCCTGGATGGACACCGGCATCAGCCGGCCGCGAATCCGGAAGGGGATGTGGCCGTAGACCTCGCGGTCCTGCAGCGCGCCCAGCGGCGCCAGCAGCAGCGCCTCCAATTGCGCCAGCGGGCCCTGCTCGCGCTGCACCGCCAGCGTCACCCGCACGTCCTTGTCGCCGCCCACCACGGTGAGCTGGCCGGTTTGCGGCGGCACGCCGCTGATGGTGACGCCGTTGGCCTGGACGGCGAGCTTGCCGTGCGGCACCAGCACCGAGCCGCTCAGGTCGAGCTGCGCGGACAGCGTGCCGCCCGGCCGGTCCACCCCGCTCATGCCCTGCAGCAGCGTGAGGGGCAGCTCCGCCACGCGGGCCTCCACGTTCATCGCCGCCGCGAACAGCGCGTCCGGCGTGGGCGGCTTCGCCATCAGCCCGCCCAGCGTGAAGGGCGTGCGCACGGCCACGTAGGCCTGCTTCGCGAGCCCCTGTAGCTCCAGCCGCGCGCCCAGCGTGCCGTCGTCCTCCGCGGACCTCGCGGTCAGCTCGAAGCCGGCCGGCGTCGTCAGCGAGTAGCCCGGCTTGGGTGCCTGGTAGAGCAGCTCGCGGCCGCGCAGCGTGAAGTCCAGCCGCGGCTCGCGCGCGGGGCCCACCACCTTCAGCGTGCCCGCGAGGCGGCCGCTCGCGCCCTGCGGCTGCTTCGCGAGCTTCAGGGCCTCGGCGATGTCCAGGTCCTCCAGGTTGACCTGGAGGGACAGCTCGTCGCGGCGGCGCTTCAGCACGCCCTGCACTGGCACGCTGAAGTCCGCGGACAGCTTCGCCATGGGCAGGTTCGCGGACAGCGAGCCGAGGGCGCGGTCCCTCGCGTAGCTCGCCTGGAGGGCCGCATCGAGCCCCTCGTAGCCCTGCGCCCGGCCGCCGGCCAGGCGCAGGTTGACCTCCGCGTCCGGCCGGGGCATCCGCCCGCTCGCGGCGACGTGGCCCGTCAGCGTGCCGCCCAGGCCCAGCGACTCGGGGACGAAGGCGCGCGGCAGCTTCGACAGGTCGAAGGCGTCCAGCTCCACGCGCGCCTTCACCTGCTCGCCCTCCATGACGCCGCGCACCGACAGCGACTGCGGCCCGGACGCCAGCGCGAGCGCGGGCTCCACCTCCACCCGGCCTCCCCCGAAGCCCAGGTGCGTGGGGCGCCGCAGCGTCCAGGTGGCCTCTGGCCAGGACAGCGTCAGCGCGCGGATGGCCAGCCCCTGGCCGTCCTCGTCCACGAGGCCTCCCAGCGTGAGGCCGAGCTGCGCGTCACCCTGCACGCGCACGGTGGCGTCCAGCTCGCGCTCCCGCGTGGCCACCGTGGCCGCGAGGTCCTTGAAGGTGCGCCCACCCGTGCGCAGCTCGGCCACCACCAGCGAGGCGTCCGTGTCCAGCGGCCGGGTGACGTCCGGCAGCTCCACGCGCACGGTGAGGTCCCTCAGCGCCAGCGTGTCTCCATACTTCAGCGAGGTGAAGCCGCCGTGCGCCTCCAGGCCCGGCGTGCGCAGCGGCCCCTCCACGATGAAGTCCAGCGTGCCATTGCCGGACATGGGCGGCACCGTGCCCGGCAACAGCTTCGAGAGCGACTGCGACAGCAGCGCGAGGTTGCCCGCGGTGAAGCCGCCGTCCACGCGCATCCGCTCCTGGGTGCCCTGGCCCTTGGCGCGCAGCGAGGCGCCCGGCAGCAGCACCTGGAGCCGCGACAGCGCGTACTGGCCATTCTTCGCGCTCGCCTCCAGCTCCACCGGGCCCAGCGGCTGGCCGAGGTACTCGGACGGGGACACGGTGAGGTCCACCTCGCCGTCCAGCGTCTCCAGGCTGGTGCCGCCCCCGCGCGCGTCGAGGTCCGCGTGGAGGTTCGTCTTCGGTCCCTCCGCCACCAGCTTCGACAGGTCCACGTCGCGCGCCTTCGCGGTGAGGCCGCTGGTGCGCATCTGCTCCAGGTCGAAGTCACCCTTCACGTCCAGCGAGGCGTCCGCCGCCTTCGCCCGCGCGTCCATCCGCGCCACGTCTCCGTCGAGGCTCGCCGTGGCCTCCATGGACACGGGTACCACCAGCGGCCACGCGGGCACGAAGCCCTTCAAGAGGTCCGGCGGCGCGACGAGGCGCCGCACCGCCACCTTGCCCCGCAGCTTCCCCTCGGGCTGGCCCGGCGGCGCTTCCGGCGGCAGCTTCACGTCGCCGCTGGCGTCCAGCACGAGCCCCGCGGCCTCGAGACTCACGTCCGCCTGGAGCGCGCCCTCCTCGCCGCCGCCCTTCAGGCTCAAGCGCACCGGCCCGGCCACGGGCAGGCCGAGGCCGCCGGTGGCCTCCAGCGTCGCGCCGAAGCCCTGCGTCGCCGCCGCGTAGTGCGCGGTGCCGCGGGCGTCGAGGTCGTCCAGGCGCACGTGGCGCTCGGGGCCGTCCTCCACCTCCTGGCGGAAGTCGACGTAGAGGTTCTCGAGCACCAGCTCGTGCACGTCCAGCCGCAGCTTGCCCCGGCCCTGCGGGGGCTCCTCCGGCTTGGGGTTGCGCGGCTCCAGCGCGCGGGACAGGTTGAGGCCGCGCTCGTCCTGCGCGAGGTACAGCCGGGGCTTCTCCACCTTCGCGAGGGTGAGGTCCACGTGCTGGCCCACCAGCGCGCCCAGGCGCAGGCGCGCCTCCACCCGCGCCACCTCCGCCACCAGCTCGCCCTCCGGGTCATACAGCTTCAGGTCCGTGAGGACGGCGCCGCCCGGCCACAGGTCCAGGCCGCCCACCTCCAGCCGCCCGGAGAGCTGCTCGTTCGCCAGCCCCAGGCCCTTGCGGACCAGCCACGCCTCGCCGCCGGAGCTCGTGACGAAGATGAGCGCCCCCGCCACCACCAGCACCACGAGGCCCACGAGCCCGAGCAGGCCCCACAGCAGCCGTCGTCCCCAGCGCGCGGGGCGCCGGG
>NZ_JABBJJ010000591.1 GCF_012933655.1 Pyxidicoccus fallax
CTCCACGGCGCGGGCGGGCGCCGGGGGGGCCGGACGCGTCCAGCCCGGAGGCGGCACGCGCAGCGCCACGCTGCCCTCGGCGTCCACCGTCTCCAGCCCCAGGCCGTTGGTGAGGGGCACCTCCGCGGGCGACACGAAGAGCAGCCCGCCCGGCGCGAGCGCCTCGACGAAGCGGGTCAGCACCGATTGCACCAGCTCCGGCGGGAAGTAGATGAGGACGTTGCGGCAGAAGATGGCGCCCAGGCCGTTGGCGGGCGGCGGCTCCACCGCGAGGTTGTGCCGCCGGAAGTCCACCGCGCGCCGCACCTGGGGCACCACGGAGTACTGCTCGCCCTGCGCCACGAGGAAGCGCTTCTCCAGCTCCGGCTCGATGCGGCGCATCGACCAGGGGCCGTACACGCCCTCGCGCGCCCGCTGCAGCGCGCGGCCGGACACGTCGGTGGCCAGCACGCGGAAGCGCCCCTCGGGCATGCCCGCGGACAGAAGCGCCATGGCGATGCTGTAGGGCTCCTCGCCACTGGCGCAGCCCGCGCTCCACACGTGGAAGAGGGGCCCCGCGTGCGCCATGCCCAGCCGCGCCAGCGTGCGCAGGTGCTCCGGGTGGCGGAAGAAGTACGTCTCGCCGATGACGGCCTGCTCGATGAAGCTCTCCACCGCCGCCGACTCGCGCAGCAGCAGCATCCGCAGGAAGTCACCCGGCTCCACGCCGCTGGCCGCCGCGGCCCGCGTCAGGGCCGTGTCGAGCGAGCGCCGCAGGCTGCGCGCCAGCGTCAGACCGCAGGCCGCCCGGAGCACTTCCTCGACGCGGACGAGCGTCGCATCGTCGAGCACCTCCGCACTCACGACCCCTCCGACCCCACCAGCACCGCCGAGGTGCGAAGCAGCGGGCGCACCCCGTCCGGCGTGCGGCACAGCCCGGCCATCAGCCCGGTGGCGTCCCAGGGCATGGGCGCCGAGCCATCCGGCGTGCCGTCCACCAGCACCGGCGTCTCCACCAGGTCCTTCACGCGGTCCACGAGCACCGCCACCGTGCGCGCGCCCTTGCAGATGACCAGGTGCGCGTCCAGGTCGGGCAGCCGGCGCACGCCGAGCAGCACCGCCAGGTCCACCGCCACCGCGGGGCTGCCCCGGTAGATGAAGGTGCCCGCCACGTGCGGCGGCGCGCCCTGCAGCGGCTCCAGCTCCACGAGCCGGACCACCTCCTGCACCGCGTCCGCCGGCAAGAGCGCGCTGGTGCCCGCCGCCTCCAGCGTGAGGTACATGCCCGGCAGGCGCAGCTCTCCCGCCAGCGAGGCCAGTTCAAGGCGCAGCCGGGCCTGCTCGGCCTCCAGCTGGCTCAGCCGCTCCTGCACCGTAAGGCGGCGCACCTGAGCGTCCACGGGATTGTTGGGGGTGTCGGACATCTTGCGGCCCGCGCGCTTCAACCGTGAAGCGCCGGACACCCTTCACGCTAGTCCGGGGGGGAGAGAAGCGTCAATGCGGGCTCGTCCCTCCATCCGCCCACACCGTCCCAAGGGGTGGGGTGCCGGTGGCTCGCCGACCAGACGTGCAGGAGTGGACGACCCAGGGGTGCGTGACTCCGGGAATTTGTGGTTTGATGCGTAGCCGCCACACTCCTGGAGAATCCATGTTGCTTGCTGTCAGGGGTCACGAATGATCAAGGGCGATGCGTCGAACCCCGAGGCGCCTGCCGGCTCTGGCGCGGATCCGCTGATCGGCCGCACCCTGAATGGTCGCTTCAGCATCCTGGAACCGCTCGGCGTGGGAGGCATGGGCAAGGTCTACCGCGCCCTGCAGACGCCGCTGGAGCGGGTGGTCGCGCTGAAGGTGCTCAACCCCAACTTCCCCAGCAGCAAGGACCCGGGGTTCCAGAAGCGCTTTTTGCGCGAGGCGTCGCTGACGTCCAAGCTGCGCCACCCCAACACCGTCACCGTCATCGACTACGGGCAGACGGACGACGGCATCTACTACATCGCCATGGAGTACCTGGAGGGCCGCACGCTGGCCCAGGTGCTCGGGCAGGTGGGGCCGCTGACGTGGCAGCGCACCGTCTCCGTGGCCCAGCAGATCTGCCGCTCGCTGCGCGAGGCGCACAGCCTGGGCATCGTCCACCGCGACCTGAAGCCGGCCAACATCATGCTCCTCAACGAGCAGGATCAGGACCTGGTGAAGGTGCTGGACTTCGGCCTCGTCAAGTCCGTGGCCGCGCCCCAGGAGGGGCAGATCTCCCCGGAGATCACCCAGAACGGCACCTTCCTCGGCTCGCCGCAGTACATGGCGCCGGAGCAGGCGCGCAACGTCACCGACGCGCGCAGCGACGTGTACAGCCTGGGCGTCGTGATGTTCCAGATGCTGATGGGGCGCCCGCCGTTCATCGCGCGAGACCACATCGAGCTCATCTTCGCCCACTACAAGGAAGCCCCGCCCACCTTCCAGCAGGTGCGCCCGGACATCAACGTGCCGCCGGAAATCGAGGCGGTGGTGCGGCGCTGCCTGGAGAAGGACCCGGCCCGGCGCTTCCAGACGATGGACGAGGTGCTGGAGGGCCTGCGCGAGGCCAGCATGGCCGCGGGCGGCAACAGCGGCATCTTCAAGCGCCCCGGCGGCGCGACGACGACGGGCCCCTACCCCTCCCCGGCGCTGTTCGCCAGCGCGGGCCACGCCAGCGAGGGCGCCAGCGGGGACACGCTGGCGGTGGACATCAGCGTGGAGGTCCCCAAGGCCGTGCAGCGCGCCCGGCAGCGCACGCTGCTGACGGGGGGCCTGGGCGGCCTCGTGGTGGCGGGCCTCATCGTCGGCGCGGTCTTCCTGACGCGTGGCAAGGGTGAGGAGCCCAAGCCCGCGGAGCCGGTGGCGCAGGCCCCCGCGCCGGCCGCGCCCGCCCCCGCGGCGGAGCCGGTGGCGGCGCCCAGCTCGGGCAAGGTGCGCTTCAAGCTGATGAGCCAGCCGAGCGGCGCGCGCGTCTTCTACCGGGGCAAGGAGCGGGGCACCACGCCCTTCACCCTGGAGCTGCCGGCGGGCCAGGACGGCTCCATCACCGTGGAGCTGACCTTCGCGCTGGAGGGCTACCAGATGGAGACCGTCGTCACGGGCGGCTCCGGCGAGGTGGTGCTGTCGCAGAAGCTGCAGAAGCGCCGTGGCGGTGGTGGCGGCAGGAACGTGGAGGTGGCGTCCGTCTCGGGTTCCGACGACGTGGAGCCCGCCGAGCCGGTGGCCACGCCCGGCGGCATGTCCGCGCCGGTGATGCTGGCGCCCACGCCGGCCCAGGCCGCCGAGCCCCCCACCGCGGGCGCGATCGGCGCCACCGCGGCGGCGACGCCGGCCAAGGCGGTGTCCACCGGCCTGCCGGTGCCGGTGCTCCCCACCGCGGCCCTCGCGGCGGCGCGCGGGGACGTGCTGCCCTACAACGACGACATGCCCCGTCCGGAGATGCTCGACCAGACGAAGGACATCGTCTACACGCGCGAGGCCATCGAGGCGAAGGCCCAGGGCGTGTTCATCGCCCGCTGCACCATCACCAGCAAGGGCCGCGTGGAGAAGTGCCGCGTCATCAAGCCCGTGCCCTTCATGGAGAAGCCCGTCATCGAGGCGCTCCAGTCGCGCACGTACAAGCCCGTCATGTACCAGGGCCACGCGGTGAACGTGGACTACACGTTCACCATGCGGCTGGTGTCTCCGCGCCGCTGACGGCCCACCGTCGGACCCGGGCGCTCCATTTCGGGGGCGCCCGGCGTCAGGCGCCGGTGGACGGCACCACGGGCGGCGCGGGAGGCGCGGCCGGGGTGCCGGCGGGCGGCACGCCCCAGCTCACCACCGGCCAGCCCCGCCGCCGGGCCTCGCGCTTGAGGCGGTGGTCCGGGTGCACGGCCACCGGCCGCCCCACCAC
>NZ_JABBJJ010000592.1 GCF_012933655.1 Pyxidicoccus fallax
GGCTCGGATGATGCGGGGGAGGGGCCCGAGGGAACGGCCCACCAGACGATGCCCGCCCCGACCAGGACGAGCGCCGTCGCCCCACCCACCAGCGCGAGCGAGCGGCTCCGGGAGGCCGGGGACGTGCCCGAGACCTTCTTGGGGACGAGCATCGTGGGCTCGTTCCGCGAGGAGGAGGCCACCACTTCCGAAGACGCCGACGTCGCGGCGGGAGCCTTGGGCTCGGCCGGAGCGCCCTCCGTCGCGAGCGCCTCTCGCTGTTGCGCTGGCGCGGAGTCACCGGCACCTGGAGCCGCCGGCATGTTTTCACGAAGAGACCCCAGGTAGGGGCAGGCGGCCTCGGCACCGGCAGCACCTGAAGCGTCCGGGGTCGCGCGTGCCGCGTGAGGGCGCGCGGGTGTGGTGTCAGTGGAGCCCGGAGCCTCCGGCGCGCTCTGTCGCGCGGGCGTCTCATGGGGCCGCGCTGGCGTGGTGTGGGCGGCGCCTGGAGCATCCTGGCGCGGGCGTGTCGCGGCCGGGCGCGCGGGCGTGGTGTCGGTGGCCCCCGGGGCTTCCGGTGCGCTCTGCCGCGCGGGCGTCTCGAGGGGGAGCGAGGCCGCGGTGTCCTGACGTGGCGACACCCCGGCCGAAGCCGACACGGCCGCGTCGAGCGCGGCGAGGAACTCCGTCGCGGACTGGAAGCGGTCCGCCGGGGCCTTGGCGAGCGCCTTCGCCACCGCGGCCTCGAGCGCGTCGGAGAAGCCCGCCTCGGGCGCGACGTCCCGCAGGGCCGGAGGCTTCACCTCGCGGTGCATGTGCAGCAACTCCGCGTTGCTCGCCGAGGCGAAGGGCTTCTTGCCCGTGAGCACCTCGAACAGCAGCACGCCGGTGGCGTACACGTCCGTCGGAGGGCCCACCGGCTCGCCGTGAATCTGCTCCGGAGCCATGTACGACGGCGTCCCGAGCATCAACCCCGAGGTGAGGCCCGTCGCCTCGTCCCGGAGCTTGGCGATGCCGAAGTCGAGGATGCGCACCTGCTCGCCGAGGCCCACCGCCTGTGTGACGATGATGTTCTCGGGCTTGATGTCCCGGTGGATGATGCCCTGCGCGTGCGCATGCGCGAGGCCCGCGAGCACCTGCCGCACCGTGCCCACGGCCCGGGCCAGCGGCAGCGCCCCGTCGCGCAGCAGGCCGCGCAGCGTCTCGCCGGTGACGAAGTCCATCACCATGTACGGCGAGTCCTCGTCCACGCCGAAGTCGATGACCGACACGCAGCAGGGGTGCGTGAGGCGGCTCATCGCGCGCGCCTCCACCTGGAAGCGCTTGCGGAAGTCCTCGTCCCGGGCCGCCCACGCGTGGAGGAACTTGATGGCGACGGGCTTGCCCACCTCCAGCCGCTCGCCCCGGTACACCACGCCCATGCCCCCCGCCGCGAGTCGCTCGATGATGCGGTAGCGCTCCTGCAACACCGAGCCGATGCGGGTATCGGACACGGCCGTGGACTCATTCATGGGCGCGCACGATACCAAGCCCCGCGAGCCGGTGAGGACCGGGCCCCTCCAGCCCTCCACGCCTGCTCGCCGCCACCGCCCCGGACGCGCCTTCGCACCCGAAGTGCGCCCCGGACGTGACGCGCGTGAAGCCTTGCTACTCCGCGCGCAGCCTCACGGGGCCGTGGCCCTCGGCGCGGGGCAGGACCATGCTGAAGCGGGCGCCCTGGCCGGGCTCGCCGCCCACGTCCAGCTTGCCGCCGTGCTCCTGGAGGATGCGCGCGGCGATGGCCAGTCCCAGGCCGGTGCCGCCCTCCTTGGTGGTGAAGTAGGGCTCGAAGATGCGGGCGCGGTGCTCCGGGGGGATGCCCGGGCCGCTGTCCTCCACCTCGATGATGGCGTCCGCGTCGATGCCCTTCACCCGCACGCGCAGGGCGCCGCCCTTGTCCGCCATGGCCTCCTCGGCGTTCTTCACCAGATTGACGAGCACCTGCGTGAGCTGGTCCCTGTCCACCTTCGCCACCACGCCCGTCTGGAGCGAGGGAAGAATCTGGATGCCCGGCGGCGGCGTGGCGTACAGCGACAGCACGCTCTGCACCAGCTCGCCCAGGTCCACCGGCGCGAGCTGCGGCTTGGGCATCCGCGCGAAGCGGCTGAACTCGTCGACGATGCGCCGCAGCCGGTCCACCTCCTCCAGCACCACGCCCGCGCTCTCCTTGAACATGTCGGGGAAGCGTGGGTGGCCGGCCTCCTGCGCGGCCTGCAGCGTCTCCAGCGACATGCGGATGGGCGTCAGCGGGTTCTTGATTTCGTGCGCCAGCCGCCGCGCCACCTCCTGCCACGCGGCGATGCGCTCGCTGGCCACCAGCCGCTCGGTGGTGGCCTTCAGCTCCCCCGTCATCCGGTTGAACGTGCGCACCAACTCGCCCACCTCGCCGCTGGCCTCCACCGCCACCTGCGCGTCCAGCGCGCCCTCCGCCACGCGCCGCGCGCCCTCGGTGAGCGCCTCCACCGGCCGTGTCATCCACCGCGATACCAGCACGCCCAGCAGCACCGCGAAGGTGCCGCCCAGGCCCGCCAGCAGGAGGAAGGCGCGCATGACGCCCTGCTCGGCTTCTCGCGCCGGAGCCCGGCTGAAGACGAGCCGCACCGTGGCGGCCTCTCCCAGCGGCAGCGTGCGCGCCACCGTGGGCGGCTCGGCCGCGCCGGCCCGGGCCAGCTCCGTGCCGCCGGAGCTGACGGACACCTGCGCCTGGGTGAGCCGCGACAGGTGCTGCGCCAGGCCCTCGTCGAGCAGCACGCCGCCCACCGCCCACAGCCGCAGGTCCCCGTAGTCCACGGGGCGCGCGGTGACGAGCGCGGGAAGCTGGCGCAGGCCGGACGGGGTGCGCACGTCCACGCGCACCGGCACGGGCCTGGGTGACTTCTCGCGGGTGACGGCGAAGAGGTCCGGGTCCGGGTCGCCGCGCCGCGCGGGCAGGTGGCCCGAGGACAGCACCGTGCCGCCCCGGTCGAAGAGGGCGAGCACCGACAGGCCGCGGCTCTTCATCAGCCCCTCGGCGGTGCCGGCCTGGATGGCGCGGGTGGGGCTCTCGCGGGCCTCGCGCGCCAGGTCCTCCAGGGCGGGGCTGTCCACCAGCTCCTCCACCGCGCGGCGGGCGGTGGCGCCGGAGCGCTCCAGCGACTCCTGCGCGGAGGTGGTGGCGGCCTCCATGCGCGCGTCCAGCTCGCGCGACAGCGTGTCGCGCAGGCGGGTGAGGGTGGGGGGCACCACCACCGCCAGCGGCACCAGTGCCAGCAGCGCGAAGGCGAGCGCCAGCCGCGTCCTCAGGCGCATGGCGGGCTCCTCACGGGCGGGCTCCCAGGGCCGCCCCCTCCGGGGGCACCAGGTGCAGCCCGTCCAGTTGCGGTAGGCCCTGCGCGTCGAACTTCAGGCCGCCCACCTCGGGCGCCACGCGCACGGCCAGGCCCTGCGCGTACAGGGGCACCAGCGGCACGGCCTGCGCCAGGGCCAGGGCCCGCTCGCGCGCGCGGGCGTCACGGGCGGCCATGTCCGCCAGCGCGCCGATGGCGGGCAGCTCCACGCCGAGCAGGTCCCTCCGCCCGCCGGCATCCAGCACCACCGCCAGCGCGGGGCCGGGAGCGGGCGGCAGCAGCAGCGCGTGCAGCATCAGCTCGAAGTCTCCCTTCGCCCAGCGCGCGCGCAGCGCCGCGCGCGGCAGCGGCTCCAGCGCCACGGTGTAGCCGCGGTCGTGCAGCTTCACCTGGATGCGCTCGGCCACCGCGCGCTGGTCCTCCACGGAGCTGTCGTAGAGGAGCGTCACCGTGCGCGCGGGCCCGGCGGCGGGCGGGGCCGGGC
>NZ_JABBJJ010000593.1 GCF_012933655.1 Pyxidicoccus fallax
ACCCTGCCCACCCGCTGCCACACCTTCCACCCTGACATGTCGCACTCCTTCCGCATTGCAACCGCACATGTGTTGCATGTTCCACGAAGGGTGCGTCGCAACGTCGGACGCACCTGTCCATGAGAGGAATGGGCGCGAATGCCGTCCCAGGATTCGTGCGTGATTCAGGGCGGGGCGAAGCAGCGCGGGGATGTGAGCCTTTGCACTGTCTGGCAGTCCGCATCTTCGCTGGCGCGAAATGACAACGGCCCGGCGCCCCGCGGCGGGAACCGGGAGGCTCCCGCCCGGACGCCGGGCCCGCGTGGAGCACGGGACTGCTACGGGCCGAACTTCAGGAACAGCAGGTCCGTCTCATGGTCAGCCGGTGCGTGGGACGTGCCATCCACGGTGATGGGGTACCTGAACTCGCCTGCCGCCACCGTGCTCCCGTCAGGCGCGGCCAGCACCCCCAGCGTTTCGATTCGCGAGTCCATCACGCGGGACCAGCGGTGCGCGCCGGAGGCGGTGAAGCGCGCCACGGCGTGGGTGTTCTGGGTCGGGTGGCCCAGCACGCCGCCTCCCAGGTCCACCGGGCCGTTGGTGCGCAACACGACGGAGAGGTTGCCGGACGGGTCCGAGGCGAGACCGCTGGCGGTCTCATAGCCGGCGTCACCCAGCCCCTTCGCCCAGGTGTCGCCGCCCGTCGGCGACAGCACCCCGAGCATTCCGTCGACGCCGGGCCAGGGCTCGGTCCCGTGCAGGCTGGTGATGGTGGTACCCGCGAAGCTGAAGGAGCCCTCGAACTGGCCAGCGAAGGCCACGCCGCCCCCGGGCACGGGCGCGAGCGAGCCCACGTACCCGACCGAGCCATTGAACGCGCGGGACCACAGCGGCGTCCCCTCCGGGCCGTAGGCGGCGACGAAGGGTGTCCTGGACTGGGTGGCGCCCAGGCGACCGGCCCCCGCCTCACCACCGACGAAGATGCGTCCGTCCGCGCTGGTCGCCACGCTCCAGCCCCAGGTGGCGCCGCCGTTGGTGCCCACGGGAACCGCCCGCGACCACAGGTGCTCGCCCTCCCAGGAGAACTTCGCGAGGAACAGGCCACTCCCGGAGAGGTCCTCCGAGGACCGGAGCACCTCGCCCCCCAGGTTCAGCGCGCCGCCGAAGTGGCCGGTGACGATGAGGCTGCCATTGGCGTCGGTGGTCAGGTCGCGCGCCACGACATGGGCTTCGCCCGCCGCTCTGGACGGGATGAAGCCTCGGGCCCACACGAAGTCCCCGTTGGGAGAGAACTTGGCGATGAAGAGCGCGTACTTGTAGGGCGCGGTCGCGGGCAGGGGGCCTCCGCCGAAGTCGGGCGCGCCCATGTAGCTGCCCACCATGAGGATGTTGCCCAGCGGGGTGACGACCAGGCTGCTGGGACTGACCTGGATGTCGAAGCTCGTGGGAACGTGGACGCGCGACCACTGGTGCGCCCCGTTCGCGTCGTACCGCGCCAGGGCGAACCCGTGCTGCGTGGTGAAGGTCTGCCCGCCGAGGTGGGTCTGGCCGTAATATCGCGACGCGACGACGAAGCCCCCCTGGGGGTGCATGGCCATGCCGTTGAGGTACTGCTCGTCCGCGCCGCCGCGCGTCCAGGTCCACGCGAGGTCACCGCCGGTACCCTGGCGCTCGCACTGCGTCCAGGACAGGGTGAGGATGAGCTGCGGCTCGAGGGAGCTCCGCTCGCCGGAGGCGAAGTCCACGCCATTGCCACCCGTGGGAATCAGCGCGAAGTCGTAGGTTCCCGGGGCCGTCACCACCGAGCTCACGTCGTACTCGACGTAGGTGTGATTGCCGACGGCGCCCAGGTCCCCCAGCGCGCCGCCCATGAGAGCGGGGCGGTTGTTCCACGTCAGGGTGTCCGCGCTCCAGCTCGAGCCGGCGCGGTAGAGCGCGGGCCCGTCGGTGCTGCCATCCGTGGCATACAGCCGGAGCCGCGCGCCCGTGAGCGTGACGTTCTGGAGGATTTCGGCGTCGAAGGAGGCGCGCAGGTAGGCCTCCATCCGGGGGCTTCCATCCACCAGCAGCGTTTCCTCGCCCTCATGCGTCGCGTTCGGCTCCGCCTCGACCGCGTAGGCGTCCTCCGAGATGTACACGCGGTGCTCGAAGGACCTGGTCACCGGCACGCAGGAGTCCTGCGTGGCCTCCTGCTTCGCCGTGCCCTCTTCCGGAGCCGCTCCGGGCGCCGCGGATTCCCCGGCCGCGCCGCAGTGAGTCAGCAACATCAGTCCCGCCGTCGCGCCCGCCACCCGGCCCACGTGCTTCCACACCTTCCACCCCGACATTTCCCACTCCTCTGACTTTGCTACTGCACCTGTGTTGCATTCGTCGCCCACCCGCCCTCCGGCTCCCGGCCGGAGCGCCGCGGGGAGGCGACGAGCGCCGTTTGTTTCAAGTGCCGTACCAGGAGGCGGTGTGATGTCTGGGAATGAGCGTGCGTGGATTTTTCGCGCGGACCTTCAGGGGCCGACCTGTCAGCGACGTCCGTGGGGCGTGTTAGGCTTTCGTGTATCCGCGTTCGTCGGGAGCCTCGCGGTGGGGTCAGGGCTCCGCGGGGCGAAGGGGGAGGCACGCATGGAAGGCAAGCAGCCGGAGCTCGCGCCGGAGTCGGAGCCCTCGTGGTGGCAGCTCGCTTTGACGCAGTGGGGCGGGCTGATGCTCAGCTCCGGCGTGGCTGTCATCGCCATGGTGGCCACCTGGTACCTGGCGGGCAGCCGCACGGGGGAGGCGTTCCGGCAGATGCACTGGTCCTGGCAGGCCGGGGCGGCGGTGCTGGCGGGCGTGCTCATCCTGCTGCTCGGGCTGTGGATGCGGGCGGGGGACGTGCAACAGCGGTGGCACGCGTTCAGCTCGGCCGTGGTGACCATCTCTCCCACGCTGGTGAAGCCGCTGCTCGTCGGCTGCCTGGGAGTGGTCCTCACGCTCTGCTACCTCGTGCTGGATGACTCGAAGAGCGCGCGGTCCCTGGTCTCGACCGGGGACTCCGCCGGGCGGGCGCCGTACCTGCTCGGCATCCTGTTCCTCTGCTCGCTTCCCGCGCTGCTGACCACCTGTGTGTCCCTGCTCATCGAGCGCAGGATGCTGCGGGGAGACTTCGCCTTCGCGGTGGACCCCACCCTGGAGGCGAGCAAGGCGGTGCTGGTGGAGCAGGTCCGGAAGAACTGGGCCTACGAGCGCACCATCATGGAAGGGTCCATCCAGCGGATGGGCCGGCACGCGGCCATCCTGGGCTTCCTCACGTCGTCCATCATCGCCACCTGCGCCGTCATCAACCTGCGGTTCCCCTGGGAGGAGACGCCGTGGCCTCGCATGGCGCTCGCGGTGGGCACGGCGGCGACCATCTCCTTCACCATGCACATGGCGCAGATCTTCTTCCGCTCGGCGAGCAACGACGCCACCGCGCGGATGATGGCGTGGGGCTCGCGCGCGCTGCTGGTCGTCTCCATCTGTGCCCTGTTCTTCAGTGCGCTCGGGGACTCGCTGACGACGCCGGTCCAGGTGGTGGCGCCCACGCCGGCTCCCACGCTGTCCGAGCAGCCCGTACCGTTGGGGCAGGCCGCGGCGTCCGCGCAACCCGCGGCACCCGTGGAGGAAGCGAAGACCGACACACCTTCCGTGGCGGCCTTTGGGGCCGAAGCGGAGGCGCCCGAACAGGATGCTCCCGCGGATCCCAACCCGCTGCGGGGGCGCGCGGGGGCGCTGCTCATCGGCGTGGCGGTGGCGCTGCTGGGCGAGCGGATGCTGCGGGTCGTGACGAACCGGGCGGCGGGGATGCTCGGGGCTGTCGCTTATGCACATT
>NZ_JABBJJ010000594.1 GCF_012933655.1 Pyxidicoccus fallax
CCGCCGCCCCGCCCACCGTGGCCGTCAGCGGCACCTGCACGCCGTCCTGCGACTGGAGCGGGTCCACCAGCACCGTCACGCCGCCTTCGAGCGGAGCCTCGCCCTCCGCGCCCACGAGGTCCACGCGAAGCACGTGCCGGAAGTCCTCCGACGCCGTGCGCAGCCGCACCTCGTTGCTGGCGGAGGCGCCGGCCACGCGCAGCCGGGGCGGCTGTTGCGCGAGGCCCACGCTCCACGGTGCGGCGAGCCACAGGACGAGGACCAGGCGCGCGAGGCCCGCGCCACGGCGGAGGACGGCGGAACGGGTGGAGGCGGGTTCCATCCACCGAAAATAGCAGGCACGCCCGACGGCTCCACTTCGTGCCCGGTCCGCCTCACCAGCCGAGCACGTCGCGCACCTGCCGGGGCAGGCTGTCGCGGATGGTGTCGGTGGGGATGCCCTCGTTGTGTCCCATGGAGGACGGCACGCGTGGGCCGCCGCTGTGGTGCAGCGCGGCCAGCTTCAGCTCCTGCGAGAAGCACGGCGCGCCCGACGAGCCCGGCCCCGTGCAGGCCCGGTACGCCACGCGCGTGCGCGACGGGTTGACGCCGAGGAACTCGTCCACCGCGACGCTCATCGGCTGGCCTTCCGGGTGCTGGAAGATGAAGGCCAGGCTGCCGGGCGTGAAGGGCTCCGGCGTCTCGGGGAGCTCCAGCCAGCCCCGGGGCTCTGCGCCCACCCGCGCGTCCCCGGGCGCGCCCTCCACCTGGAGGAAGGCGTAGTCCAGTTCGTTCACCGTGGCCTCGCGCGGGCGGGGGTGCATCAGGTCCGCGGGGCTGTAGGGACTGTGGGCCAGGCACTTCTTCACCCGGTACACCGTGCCCGCCTGGAGCAGCGTGCGGTCCGGCAGCACCTTGTGGTCGAAGCGCACGCGCAGCGACTCCAATAGTTTGTTCTCGATGACGTGGAAGTTGGTGAGGACGACGTCGGGCGAGACGAGGAAGCCGGTGCCCAGCGCCGCGCCCACCTGGGGCTCCACGCGGCACACCTGTCGCTCGATGGACATCAGCCGCCGGCGCCACGCGGCCAGCCCGGTGTCCGTCCGCCCGGGGCCGAAGATGCGCTCCAGCCTGACGCGGGGGATGCTGCGCTGCGCGGACGCGAAGTACCCGTGCACGAAGCGCGACAGCCGGGGGTGGCGGGGCAGTGTCGTGTACGCGCCCGTTACCAGCTCGCGCGTCCATCCCTCCAATTCGGCCCGGTGGATGAGCGCGAGGATGCGCTCGCGCAGGCTGCCGGTGGACGCGAGCGCTTCCAGCTCCCGTCGCCGGGCAGCGGCCACCGCCCGGCGCAGCTCCTCCACGGAGGAGAAGGCGCTGGTCAGCACCCGCAACAGCTCATCTCTTTCTTCCGCGTCGAGCTCCATGGTGTCACCCAAGATGGAAACCACGAGGCGGGGCCGGCCTCGCGACGCTCACGGAAATCTGCCGCATCCCCTGGGGGGTTTCACGTGGGTATGCGGAGACCGCCACCCATTCGGAACTCCGGGCGGCGATGAGAAGACACTTCCCATGGGGACACTGTCCAAGACAGTGCCCCCGAGGGCAGGCGGGCGATCAACGCACGGCCCACGTAGTGGGAGGTACGTAAGACGCGAGGTCAGGTCGGGAGACCACCTTCAACGATGAGGCCCCCGCCTGCAGGGTGCCCGCCAGGGTGGGGATGACACGGAAGCGGGCCTGGAAGGGCTCGCCCGGGCCCCTCGGTGGCAGCTTCAGCGTCACCGCGCCGTCCTCGGCGTTCCAGGACGTCACCCGGCCCTCGGACACCAGCGCGTCCAGGCTGGCCGGGTCCACCTGTACACCGGCGGGCAGCCCATGCCGCAGCTCCAGCTCGAGGCCGGAGGGGGTGGAGGCCTGCACCACCACCTCGGCCGGCTGTCCCACCTTCGCCTCCGAGGGCCCCTTCACCGCCAGCTCGAGCCCGCCCTGGGACTCGGTCTTCCAGGGCACCGCGGCGGCCAGCGTCAGCGAGAAGCCGAGCCCCGGCACCGCGGGCTCCGCGCGCACCGTCCAGGTGTGCGCCCCGCCCGAGCCCGGCGCCGCGGCTTCCAACGCCAGCACCTCGCGCAGCGCCTTCGCGTCGAAGGTGCCCTCGGTGACGGGCTGGCCGTCGCGCTCCAGCACCACGCGCACCTGCGAGGGCAGCGGCTCGCGGAAGAGGGCCACCACCGCGCGCAGGGCCAGCCGGTTGGCGCGCCCGCCGCCCCAGCCGGACACCGGCTCGTAGCCGGCCAGCAGCGACGCGCCCAGGTCCGCCAGGGGCGCCTTCGCGTCGCCCTCCAGCGCCAGCACCGCCAGCGCCGTGGCCTCCGCCTCCGAGGGCGTCTGGCCGCTGGCGTCCACCACGCCCGGCTCCACCGGCAGGAAGGCGCCGCCCTCGCGCGTCTTCAGCGCGTCACGCACCTGGACGCGCAGGTCCTCCTTCAGCGAGCCCGTCACCACGCCGCTCGCCAGCAGCGCCGCCGCGGTGTAGCCGTCCTTCACGTGCGCCCGGTTGCGCTCCAGCGCCCCGGAGGCCTTCACGGTGAAGAGGGCCGCCCGGCGCCGGCCCTCGGGCGTGCCCGCCGCCGCATTCACCGCGCGCGTGCAGTCCGCCGTGGCCACCAGCAGCCGTTGCAGCGTCCACCCGTCTCCGCCCTGGCAGGTGCCGTCCGGGAGCTGCGCCGCCGCCACCCGCGCCGCGAGCCGCTCACCCAGGCGGGCCAGCACCGGGTTGCCCGGGTGCGCCAGCGCGCCCTCGGCCAGCAGCGCCGCCGTGGCCACGTCCGGCGCCCGGCCGGCGCGCAGCGCGCGCTGCGTCACCTGCGCCAGCAGCCCTCGCATGGCCTCCACGTCCACCGCGCCCTCCACGGGCTGGGGCGGCGTGGCTGGGCGCTTCTCGCCGGAGGTGAGCGCCTTCAGCGCCTCCGCCGACTGTGTCTCGCCCAGCGTGGCCAGCAGCTCCGGTGAGCGCCCCACCAGCAGCAGCGCGTAGGCCACGTCCGCGGTGTCCATGCGGCCTCCCGCGGTGCCCAATTCCGAGCGCAGCACGCCCAGCGCGCCGGGGTACACGAGCAGGCGCACCCGCTCACTGCCGGCCTGCGCGTCCGACGGCGCGGTGAGGGACAGGGTGCGTGGCGCGGCCAGCGTGCCGCCGCGCGTGAGCATCACGGGCCTGCCGGTGGGCCACACGTCGAAGCTGCGCACCACCGCGTCCGCGCCGCCCAGCGTGGCGCGCACGGACACCGGCCCGGGCCCGGAGGCCCGCACCGTCACGTACTCCACCACGCTGCCGCGCGCGGGCACCCGCACCGTGCGGCCGCCGCCCTCCACCGCCGCGCCCTGGGCCTCCACCTTCAGCGCCGCCTCCACGGCGGACTCCGTCGTGTTCACCACCTGCACCGGCAGCCGCACCGCGTCCCCCGCGCGGAGGAAGGGCGGCAGCACCGGGTCCACGTACGTGGGCAGCGTGCCCGCGAAGCGCGTCACCGCTCCCGCCTGCGCGCCCGAGCGCGAGTGCGCCAGCGCCAGCACCCGCCACCCGGTGAGCCTGTCCGGCACGCGCACCGGCACCGTCGCCGCGCCCGACGCGTCCGTCACCACCAGCGGCTCGAAGAGGAACGTCTCCGGGAACCAGGCGCGGCTCTGCGCGGCCTCCGGCTCGGGCTCCTCGGACTTCTTGGCCTTCATTCCGAAGCCTCCCAGGCCCATGGCGGCACCCCCACCTCCCCTGGCGGAGGAGCGCGTCCCCAGGCCCCCGATT
>NZ_JABBJJ010000595.1 GCF_012933655.1 Pyxidicoccus fallax
GAGATGCGTATAAGAGACAGCCACCGCCACCGCCCGAGTTGTGGCAGATGCCGCCACCACCGCCATTGGTGACGTTGCCCTGGCCCGTCGTTCCGGCCGGAGGAGGGAACGTGTCGAGCGTGGGAGCGTAGGCGGCGGGCACCAGGCCTTCGCCCTTCATGGCACCAGACGGCCACGCCGCGTCGAGCCCCGTGCACCCGTCCCCATCACCGTTCACGAAGATGCCACCACGGAAGCCCCGGCCCGTGGCGGAGATGGTGCCCTGGTTGTTCACGGCCCCCGTCGCCAGGAAGGCCAGCACACCGCCCGTGGTCCCGTCCCAGGCCCGGGCAACGAGGCTGCCGCCACCGTTGATGGTCACCGTCGAGTATTCACGCACCAGCACCGCCTGGGCCCCGGTGGCCGCGAAGGCCACCGTGAGCGGCTGGGTGAGGGTGAGCCGGGTCGCGGTGAGGGCCTGGACGCGCGCCATCTGCCAGCGGCCCATCGTGTTGCCCGACATGTCGATGGGCGTCTGGCTGCCCGACGCGGGCCTCGGCGAGAGACCGGAGCTCTGAATCACCATCACCAGGTCGCCGATGGCGAAGCCCGTCGTGGACGCCACGGTGACGAAGTTCTGTCCCGCCGGCACCGCCGCGCTCACCCGCGTGTAGACGTTGACGACGGTGTTGGCGGCGTTGACGGTCAGCGCGCCGTCCTGGACGTTGCCCAGGCCGAAGGTGTCGGGCTCGGCGTGCGCGATGGGAGCCGCCAGCGCGACGCACAGGAGCGCCAGCAGGCCAGCGGCAGGCAGGCGGGCACGTATGCGCCGCGCCTGAGACTGCGGCGAAGGGGTGTGGGTGTTGTCGTTCATGAGGGCGGTGCCGCGCGGGTGGGATGGGGCCCACGGGTCAACCGCCGCACATAGCAATCCCGAAGCCAGCCTCCGTCCACTTCGCAACCACCGCGGTTCAGAGGGGGTTGGTGACGCGCTCCCCTCCTTCCCAGAGGGCGGAATCCGAATCACGGATCCGGATTCTGGAAACCGGATAGCTTGACGCCCCAACGGCACGCAGCGAGTCCGCGCCTGACGCGTCATCCAGAGACGCGGCCGCGTCCTGACACGTCCATCCGCGACGCAAGAACCGCGTGACGCGCCCGGCCAGAACGCAAGAAGGGGCCCCCCTTTCGGAGAGCCCCTCCTCGGACAGCCAGCGAGCATCAGCCCGTCAGAAGATTTCCTCGAGCCACTCGCGCATCCGGCCCTTCACCTTCTTGTACACGTTCTCCTCGCGGATGCGGAACATGCGCCGGTCCAGGTGCTTGGCGCCGTAGACGACGAGGCCCACGCCGGTGGCGTACATGGGGCTCTTCACCACGTCCACCAGCCCGCCGATGCCGCGCGGCATGCCCCGGCGCACCGGCAGCCCGAGCACCTCCTCGGCCAGCTCCGGCATGCCGGCGAGCAGCGTGGAGCCACCCGTAATCACCACGCCCGAGGCCAGCAGGTCCTCGTAGCCGCACTTCTGGATTTCGCGGTGCACGAGCTGGAAGATCTCCTCCACCCGCGGCTCCAGAATCTCGCTGAGAATCTGCCGCCCCAGCACGCGCGGCTGGCGGCCGCCCACGCTCGGCACCTCAATCGTCTCGTCCTTGTTGATGAGGGACGCGAGCGCGCAGCCGTACTTCTGCTTGATGCGCTCGGCCTCGTGCGCCGGCGTGCGCAGGCCGATGGCGATGTCGCTGGTGAGGTTGTTGCCGCCCAGCGCGATGACGGCCGTGTGGACGATGGAGCCGCCGGAGAAGATGGCGATGTCCGTGGTGCCGCCGCCGATGTCGACGAGGCACACGCCCAGCTCCTTCTCGTCCTCGCCCAGCACCGCCTCGGCGCTCGCCAGCGGCTGCAGGACGATGTCCGAGACATTCAGCCCCGTGCGGTTGGCGCACTTGACGATGTTCTGCGCGCTCGAGACGGCCCCGGTGACGATGTGCACCTTGGCCTCCAGGCGCACGCCCGCCATGCCCAGCGGCTCCTTGATGCCGCCCTGGTCGTCGATGATGAACTCCTGGGGCAGGACGTGGATGACCTCCCGGTCCAGGGGAATCGCCACCGCCTTCGCCGCGTCGATGACGCGCGCGATGTCCGCCTCGCGGACCTCCTTGTCCTTCACCGCGACGATGCCCTGGGAGTTGAACCCCTTGATGTGGCCGCCGGCGATACCGGTGTAGACGTGAGAGATTTCGGCCCCAGCCATCAGCTCCGCTTCCTCGACGGCGCGGCGGATGGAGGACACCGTGGCCTCGATGTTGACCACCACGCCCTTGCGCAACCCCTTCGACGGATGCGTACCGATGCCGATGATGTCGATCCCGCTATCGGTCAGCTCTCCGACGATGGCGCAGATCTTCGTCGTGCCGATGTCGAGGCCGACAATGATCTCCCCCGACTTCTGCTTCGCCATGACAACCCTCCCAGGCCCCCCACTCTCGTGAAAGGGGCATCCTCTTACCGCGTCGAGGTCCCGTTCCTCTCGGAGACAGGACTCGAAAGCTTCACCGCCACCCAACCGGGCCGCGCCCGGTTATCCAGGTGAATGATCTCCGCTGCAAGTCCCCTCGCACCCAGCTCGCGCCGAACACGGGCCAAACGTTGCAACTTGACCTCTGAATCTCCTTCGCCCAGGCGCACTTCCTGGCCGGACGCCGTCACCAGCGCCAGCCCCTGCGCCTCGACGCGGACCTCGGACAGGCGCTCGGTCTTGTCGGGAGACAGCGCCGCGTAGGCGCTCGCCACCTCCAACGCCGAGCGGATGCGCTCGCGCGCCACCGCCGGGTCCGTCACGTAACCTTCCCTGTCAAGCCCCGTGACGAGCGGCAAATCCAGCCCGTCTCCCGGCGTCACCCGCTTGAAGGGCTCGCCCTCCTCGTCGACGACGTAGAGGTCGCCCAGCACCGCCATGGCGACGGGGACGTGCTCGGTCACCTCCACCGACACGCGGTTGGGGAAGCGGCGCGTCACCTCAATCGTCTTCACCCAGGGGTGCTGAGACATGGCGCGCTCCAGCGCGGGCACGTCCAGGCGCCAGAGGTTCTGCCCCTTCGTCAGCGCGGCCAGCCGCAGCAGCTCCACGCGGGAGGCGCGCTGGAGGCCGGAGAAGGACACCGCCGCCAGGTCGAAGCGGGGCGACGTCAGCGCCCAGCGCCGCGTCTCCACCCCACCCCACACCAGGAGGCCCGTGACGAGCGTCAACGCGAGCGCCTTCACCAGGCCGGGTCCGTGCGTGCGCACGGCGCCCTTCACCGCCTCTTTCTGCTGGGCGGCATCCTGACGGCGGCGATTTCGCGTTCTACCAAAGGCCATGGGTCGGGGACGGTCGCACGCATGCTGCGCGCGGATGGATCTCCACGCCAGTTTTTGGCTACAGGTACGTCGCTGTAGCGGACCGGCGGCGGTGGGCGGACCTGGGGGCTTCGGTGATTTTCGGCGGGACCGGACGCGAAGTTGCGTCCGGCCGGTAAAAAACTTCGCTCAGGCCTTGAGGCTCGCGCCTTGCAGCAGGCGCTCGCACAGGGTCGGGAAGTCGATGCCGCGGCCAGCGGCAATCTTGGGCAGGAGGCTGGTGGCCGTCATGCCCGGCAGCGTGTTGATCTCCAGGAGGAACACCTCGCCGCTCTCGGTGACGATGACGTCCGAGCGGGAGCCGCCGCTGCAGCCCAGGGCCTTGTGCGCGCCCAGGCACACCTCGTTCACCCGGGCATACTGCTCGGGCTGTCTCTTATACACATTTCCGAGCCCACGAGAC
>NZ_JABBJJ010000596.1 GCF_012933655.1 Pyxidicoccus fallax
CCCCTGCCGCCTCCCGGCCCCTACGCGGACGACTTCAACCGCGCCGAGCTGGGCGACGCCTGGAACGTCACCAACGCCGCCGCCACGAAGCTGGTGGACGGCGCGCTCGTGGTGGAGCTCATCCACAACCGCCCCGTGTGGCTCAAGCAGCCCCTGCCCGCCAACGCCACCATCGAGTTCGACGCCTGGACGGACAGCCCCGACGGCGACATCAAGGTGGAGGCCTGGGGCGACGGCCGCTCCTTCTACGCCGGGGACTTGCGCCTGCAGTACACGGCCACGGGCTACGTCTTCATCTTCGGCGGCTGGCGCAACACCCAGTCCGCCATCGCCCGGCAGAACGAGCACACCAATGACCGCGCGGTGCGCGACGGCCGGGCGGTGGTGCCCGGCAAGCGCCACCACTTCCGCATCACCCGCCGCGGCGGCCACATCGCCTGGGAGCTGGATGGCCAGCCCTTCCTCTCCCTCCAGGACCCCGCTCCGCTGCAGGGGCCGCGCAACCAGTTCTTCGGGTTCTCGGGTTGGAAGACCCGCGTCCACTTCGACAATCTGAAAATCGAGCCGCTCTCCCCCTAGCGGCGAAGGAAGCCCTCACGTGCGCAGAGTAGGAATCTTCGGCTGGGGCGTCGTCGCCCCCCGGTCCAGGAACATCGAAGCTTTCGAGAAGAATCTCGCGACCTCCGAAAGCTGGCTGTCCCCCTTCAACGGCTTCGGGCCGGACAACTTCCTCGTGGGGATGCCCGAGTTCGACCTGGCGGAGTACAAGCCGTGGATTGACGCCCGCTTCCCGGGCAGCCGCTTCTCGCAGCTCGAGCGGAAGATGGGCCAGCCGACGCAGTTCGCCATCGGCGCGTTCATCCAGTCGCTGGCGCAGAACCCCGGCCTGGAGCAGGAGCTTCAGGCGCTGGGGCCCCGCGCGCACGTCTATATCGGCACCGGCCTGGGCGATTTGCCCACCATCCAGTCCATCTCGCTGGACTTGTACCGCGCCCAGCGCCGGTGGGACCGCTTCTGGGCGGCCCCGGAGCGCAACGCGGTGCTGCGCCAGTGGCTGGAGACGCGCGAGCCGCTGCCGGGCCTGCCGCCGGAGCCGTCCACCGTGGACGAGGCCGTGCGCGACGAGGCCGAGGACGCCTGGTGGCACTACTGGGCCGGCCGCTCCACGGAGCTGCGCGAGTACCTGGCGGAGCTGCGCGAGATTGAAGCGCTCGGCGTGCCGGACGAGGGCGACGTCGAGTCCGCCAAGCTGGCCGTCATCAAGGAGAAGCGCACCCGCAACGCGCGGCTGCAAAAGAAGTGGAACTCGCCGGAGCCGCCCTGGAACGCGGTGTCCTCCAACGTGCTGTGGAACATCCACAACACGCCCGCCTCGCAGATTTCGATGCTGGGGCGCATCACCGGCATGACGTTCGCCCCGGTGGCCGCGTGCTCGTCCTTCGGCTACGGGCTGCGGCTGGCCATCAACGCCATCCAGCTGGGCCAGGCCAAGGCCGTCGTCATGGGCATGACGGACCCGCCGCCCACCCCGCTCGTCGTGGGCGGCTTCTACAACGCCCGCGTCATCTCCGCGGACGCCGCCGTCTCCAAGCCCCTCACCGCGCTGCGCGGCACGCACATCGCCGGCGGCTCGGTGGTGTGGGTGCTGGGGGACTTGGAGCACTTCACCGCCAAGGGCTTCAAGCCGCTGGGCATGGAGCCCGTCGCCGTGGGCGTCACCGCGGACGCGGACCACATCATCACCCCGTCCAAGGAGGGCCCCACGCTGGCCATCCGCGAGGCGCTGGCCGCCGCCGGCCTCACCCCCGCGGACGTGGGCAGCTGGGACTTGCACGCCACCGCCACCCCGGGAGACTTCCTGGAGGTGCAGAACCTGCGCGACGTGATGCCCGAGTCCGTGCTGATTACCGCGCGCAAGGGCACCTTCGGCCACGGCATGTCCGCGGGCGGCGGCTGGGAGCTGACGGCGCAGTACCTCGGCTACGGCCAGGGCAAGGTGTTCCCCACGCCGCTGAAGCAGGCGGAGCTCAACAAGCAGATTTCCCGCGTCCACGGCCGCTTCGTCTTCGACGACGCGGTGGCGGCGCCCGCGGGCTGCGCGGGCAAGCTGTCCATGGGCGTGGGCGGCATCAACGCCTGCGTGATTTCACGCCCCTGGAAGAAGTAGGGGCGCTCGGGCGGGGCTTCAGGGGTGGGCGCTCAGGGCGTCCGCCTCCAGCTTCGCGGCGGCGTCGGGGTCGATGCGCTGGAGCAGCTCCAGCTCCAGCTGCAAATCACGAGCGAAGGTCTGCTGCGTGGGCAACGTGCTGCGGGCGCCACCGCTGTTGATGGCGATGGCCCGGTCCGTCTGCGTGCGAATCGCGCCACGCGTGTAGTTGGTGCCAATCTCCTGGGTGGTGCGGTCCAGCCGCTGCACCCTCAGGATGACGCCCCCATTGGGCCGGGTGACGCCCTCCACCAGGAACTTGGACTGGGTGGAGGGGCCCAGCGTACCGCCGCCCGCGTCCCGCCACTCCGTCTCCAGCACGAAGCGCCCCGGGTTCTCCCGCCACGAGTAGCCCTTGTCCTTCAGCACGTCGTGGACGCGCGGCCACACCTCCACCAGCGACTTCTGGTAGACGTGCTCCGCCGCCTTGTCCCGCATGTAGTTCTTCCGGAGCGAGCCGGAGCAGCCGGTGAGCGCCACCAGCGTGGCGAAGACGAGACACACTCCCGCGAGGCGGGTGAAGCGGTACATGTGAAGGCCCCCTGAGGTCCGCGGTGAACGGCGCCGGGGGGGTAGCATATCGCTCCCGCCCGGCCGTGTACTCGGGGCTCCCCCGGCTGTCCGGTCTGCTACGGGCCGTCAGGCGGATTCCTTTGGCGTCGCAACGAGGTCGAAGTCGGGGATGCGCTCGCGCATGAACTCGCGCATCCGCTTGATGAGGGCGGCCTCAATCTGCCGGGCGCGCTCGCGGCTGACGCCGTACTTGTCGCCGATGTCCTGGAGCGTGAGGGGCTCGTCGGAGACGAGGCGCTTCTCGAAGATGAAGCGCTCCTTGCCCTCCAGCGTCTGGGCGAACTCGGCCAGCTTCTCGTGGAAGAGGGCCTTGAGCTGCTCGGCGCCGAGCCGCTCGTCGGCGGGCATGGAGGTGGAGGGCAGGTAGCGGTCCGCGCGCGTCGCGCCCGAGTCCTCGTCCCCGCGCAGCGGCGCGTCGATGGACACCTCGTCGTGCCCCAGCCGCTGGTCCATCTCCACCACGTCCTGCTCGCTGACGTTGAGCCGCTCCGCCAGGAGCTTGGGGCTGGCCTCGAAGCCCTGGGCGATGAGCTTCTCCTGCTCCTGGCGCAGCTTGAAGAAGAGCTTCCGCTGGGCCTCGGTGGTCCCCAGCTTCACCATCTTCCAGTTGTCCATGATGTAGCGGAGGATGTAGGCCCGAATCCACCACGCGGCGTAGCTGCTGAGCTTCACGCCCCGCTCCGGGTCATACTTCTTCACCGCCTGCATCAGCCCGATGTTGCCCTCCTGCACCAGGTCCAGCAGGGACAGCGGGTTGCGGTGGTACTCGTGCGCCAGCTTGACGACCAGGCGCAGGTTGGAGGCCACCAGCCGGTAGGCCGCCCCCACGTCTCCCGTTTCCCGGTATTTCCGGGCAAGCGCGACTTCCTCCTCCCGCGTCAGGAGGGGGTGGCGCTGCACCTCGGCCATGTAGGCCTGGAGGGGGTCCTTGGTGGACAGGCCGGACTCGCCCAGGCGGGCGAGGGCCCGGGT
>NZ_JABBJJ010000597.1 GCF_012933655.1 Pyxidicoccus fallax
CAGCCCCCCCGGGCCAGCCTCCCCCCCATCCGCCTCGGACGCGATGCGTCCGAAAAATGGAGGTGCCGTCAACCGCACGGACACCTTCTCCAACCACCTCTCAGACGCTCTGCGTCTGAACCCTTGGGCTCCAGCGGCTCTGCCCCAGTGCCCCCACCTTCAATTAATCAAACGCGGGCGGCCGAAAATCTTGAGTGCGCCCTGATTATTTTTTCATTCCCCTCGGAGAACCACACGCTCCGACATGCGTGGGGCCCCGGAAATTCACGCCGTGGCCTGGGCCCCCGCCTCCCGGTGCATGGGCGAGACCTCCGACAGCCGCCGGGCGATGCGCCGGCGCACCACGTCGATGTGCTCGCGGAAGTAGTAGAGGTTCTCAGAATATGAGAGCGGCATGGGGATGCGATTGACCTCACGCTCCGCCTCATCGAGCCGGCGCTGCATGTCCTCCAGGGCTTCCCGGCCGGGGTTCTCATCGAGCTGGAGCTCCACCTCCTTCAGGCGGGCGTACCAGCGGAAGATGCGCGAGCGCACGCGCCACAGGAACAGCGCCGGCACGGCGCGGCCGAGCGGCACCACCACGGCGATGATGGGCACCAGCATCACCCAGAGCCGGTCCACGAGGTTGGCGGCCCAGAACGGCAGGTAGCGCTGGAGGAGCGGGACACCGGACTCGTAGTAGCGGCGGGCCTCGCTGCTCATGGGGAAGCCCGCCTCCAGGGCGGCGGGAAACTCACCCGTCTTGTCCAGCATGCCCGCCTTGCCGTGGACCTCGCTGGCGGCGCGCAGCAGGAGGTACGCGAGCGCGGGGTGCAGCGTGTCCCGGGCGACGAGGTTGGCGGTGGGGGCGATGAGCGTCACGTCGGACGCGGGGATGTCCGCCGCCAGGTCGAACACGCCGCGCGGCAGCACGTGCCGGGACAGGTAGGTGTAGCGGCGGACGTAGGCCTCCCCGCGCGTGAAGCTGAGCATGTGGATGCCGGGCACGGCCGCGAGCTTCCGGATGGCCGGCGAGTCCGCCGTCGAGACGAGGAACACCGCGTCGAGCTTGCCCTGCTTGAGCTGCTCCAGGGACTCTTCGCGCCCGAGCGTCACCAGCTCCGTCGGGGCCTGGTGCACGCCATTGGCCTCCAGCATCGTCATCGCGAGCGAGCGCGTGCCGCTCTCCTCCGGCCCCACCGAGATGCGGCGGCCCTTCAAGTCCCTCACGTCCTCGATGGGCTCTCCCCGGTAGAAGACCCACAGCGGTACGTACGAGAGGCTGCCGAGCGAGACGACCCCCGGGGCCTTGTCCTCGGTGACGATGCCGCTCTGCACGAAGGCCACGTCGACACCCGAGTCCTGCTGGGTGAGCAGCTCGATGCTGGTGAGCGAGCCCCTCGTCGGGCGGATTTCCAGGGTGATGCCGTCGCGGGCGAGAATCTCCTGATACTTGCGCGCGAAGTACCGGAAGCCGCCTTCGTCCTGCGGCGTGGCGATGACCAGCGTCTTCGGCGGCGCGGGCTTGATGAAATAGAAGGTGACGGCGAACGCGATGCCGATGAGGGCCAGGGCGGGGCCGAGCGCGAGCCACAAATCCCGGCGCAGCGTGCGCCGGAGCTGGGCCTTGAACGTGTCCGTCTTCATGGTGGACGCGGAGTATAGACGCCGCGCGCGCCCCGCCGTGTCAGGTCGGAAGGTGCCCGAGCGGGCGTGATAGGAACCCACCCCATGGTCCGACTCGAAACAGAGGCCCTCATCGACGCGCCCCCGGACACCGTGTGGCGGGTGCTGACGGACTTCGCGCGCTACCCCGAGTGGAACCCGCTCATCCTGGAGGCCGTTGGAGAAGCAAGAATGGGGGGACGGGTGGCCATGCGGGCCTCCGCGCCGGACGGCTCCGGGAAGTCGCTCCGCTTCACGGCCACCCTCGTCCGCGTCGAGCCCGGCGTGGCGCTCGAATGGAAGGGCGGCGTGCCCCTGGTGCTGAGCGGCCTGCACTACTTCCGCCTGTCGCCCTCCGGTGGAGGGACGCGGCTGGTGCATGGGGAGGACTACTTCGGCCTGTACCCGCGCCTCGTCGGGAAGAAGCGGCTCTTGGGCATGCGGCCCGCGTACGAAGGGCTGAACGCCGCGCTGGTGAAGCGGGTGGCGGCGATGCGCGTGGGCACCGCCGCCACCTGAAGCCCGCGTGAAGCGCGGCGTCCCGAGCCGCTCCGCCGCGACGAGGCAGGCGCCCCGCCGCGGCGGCTGCTTCGCCGGTGGAGGACCGGAAGCGCCGAGGCTCGCGCGCGTCAGCCCCCGCGCCGCTTGAAGCGCGCCCCCTCCGCGCCGGCCCGGGACAAATTCCGCATGACGCGCTTGTGCTCGCGCTGCGCGGCCGCATCCGTCTGGCGGGCGAGGTACGCCCGCTCACGCCTCAGCTTGTCGAAGCTGTCGAGCCGCGCCCGGGGCAGCTCGCCCGCGGCCACGGCGGCATGCACCGCGCAGCCCGGCTCGCCCTGGTGCTGGCAGTCGGAGAAGCGGCACCCCTCGGCCAGGGCGAGGATGTCCGAGAAGGCCTGGTCGACGCCCTCCTCGTCTCCCCAGAGCCCCAGCTCGCGCAGCCCCGGGGCGTCGATGAGCAGCCCGCCCCAGGGCAGTACGAACAGCTCGCGGTGCGTGGTGGTGTGGCGGCCCCTGCCGTCCTCCTCGCTGACGGCCTGGGTGGCCAGCCGCTCCTCGCCCAGCAGCAGATTGACGAGCGTGGACTTGCCCACGCCCGAGGAGCCGAGCAGCGCGCCCGTCTTCCCGGCGGGGAGCAGGGCGCGCAGCGCTTCCACGCCCTCGCCCGTGTGCGCGCTGAGGGCGATGACGGGGACACCGGGCGCGAGCGCCTCCACCTCCTGGACGCGCTCGGGCACGTCCGGGTGGAGGTCCGCCTTGCTGAGCACCACCACGGGCGCCGCGCCGCTGTTCCACGCCACGGCGAGCGCCCGCTCGATGCGGCGGGGGTTGTAGTTGTCGTCCAGCCCCGTCACGAGGAACACCACGTCCAGGTTGGCGGCGATGAGCTGCACGTCCCGCTCACTGCCCGCCTCGCGTCGCGCGAGGACGCCGCGGCGGGGCAGCACCGCGTGGAGCAGCGCCTCCCCGTCGCCGGAGGGGAGCTGCAGCGCCACCCAGTCACCGATGGTGGGCAGCGCCTCGGCGCCGGGGGCTTCGTGGAGGAGCCGTCCGGCCGTCCGCGCGAGGAAGACGCGCCCGGAGGTCTGGACGGAGAGGAGCCCACGCGCCTGGCGCACCACGCGCCCGGGGACGAGGGGAAGGGAGGACTCGGACAGCAGAACAGTGAAGGCGTGGCCGAGGTCGGGACCCCAGCCGAGGGATTCGAGTTCGAGAGACACTGAAGGAAACTCCGGGCAGCACGGTGCCTGTGACGCACCTGGTTCAGACAGGGCGCCCTGGAGGGGTGCGGAACCGCGCTGCGCGGACCTTCGTGGCCGCCCAGCTAGGAGACGACCCGCGCCCTCGGGGCGAACAGGACATCGACCGCGACAAGATCCAAGTCGGCGTTCATGAAAGCCTCCCAGAGGACACGCGGGGCGGCGTCCATCGCCACCCGGCACCCATACTCATAGCAACTCTCCGGGCGCGCCGCACGTTCCACCTTCAAACCCCGCGCACCAGGAATTCGGGGATGAACCCGAGGGGTGCGACTATCCTCCGTCTCCCACCCCTGTCCGCGGTCCCCCACCCCATGAC
>NZ_JABBJJ010000598.1 GCF_012933655.1 Pyxidicoccus fallax
GAGGGGAGCCGAAGCCGTTCCCGAGGACCGGGGGCTCCACCGGGACGGCCGGGGGCACTTCCAGCGCCACGGGGGCGAGCTTCTCTTCCCGAAGGGGCTCCAGCGGGCGGTGAAGCCAGGCCACCGCGAGGCCGGCCAGCACGAGGCCCGTGCCTCCCACGCTCCAGATGACTCTGCTCACGAGGTCTCTCTCCCTCTGCCGCGCGCCGGGGCCGGTGCATGCGCCGGGGTGGGCGAGCGCCGGCCCCGGAACTCGCGAGAAGCAATATGTGATCGATATGTAATAGTAATCAAGTTGCAAATACGGCGCGGAGCCGTCGCGCACCCCACGCGCCCGCCGGGCTCGGCGCTTCAGCCGTTCACGGAGCGGGTCCGTCTGGACCTTGTGGTTTCTTATGTTTCAGGAATGTCGATTGCCCGTAACGTCCTGAATCCACTAGGAAGCGCGAGTCGTCTGCTCACACCGAGGTCCTGCATGAGACTGCCGTCCTTCCTGTTGCGCGCGGTGGTGCTGGTCGCGCTGGCCGTTCCCACGCTGGCGCAGGCGGGCTCGTAC
The DNA here is from genome assembly GCF_012933655.1 of Pyxidicoccus fallax. Classification (GTDB taxonomy): domain Bacteria; phylum Myxococcota; class Myxococcia; order Myxococcales; family Myxococcaceae; genus Myxococcus; species Myxococcus fallax. The sequence goes on from NZ_JABBJJ010000598.1 coordinate 557, forward strand.
CTGCGCGTGGTGAGCTGGAACCTCCGTCACGAGGGATGGACGGACGAGCAGACGTACCTGGACGACGCGAAGCAGCTCTGGAACCAGTACGGCGCGAACAGCACGTCGAACAACGGCTGTGACCTGGTGTTCCTGCAGGAGGTGATGAACACCAGCGTGATGCCGGCGCTGGCCCAGGCGATGACGCAGGTGTCCGGGGTGTCGTGGAGCTACGCGCAGACGCCGCTCGTCGGGCGCTCCTCGTACAAGGAGATCTACGCGGTGCTGTACCGGACGGACACGGTGTCGCTGCTGTCGTCCACGGTGTACAGCGACCCGAGCGACCTGTTCGAGCGCGAGCCGCAAATCGTCAAGGTGCGGCACACGCCGACGGGCGCGGACTACACCTTCATCAACTGGCACGCCATCTGGGGCACCGCGACCGAGCGCGACGTGGAGGTGCGCCACATCGACACCGTGTTCAAGTCGGTGCAGGACGGCAGCGGGAGCGACCAGGACGTCATCCTGGTGGGCGACCACAACATGGCCTGCACCGCGACCTCGTGGGCCGAGCTGGCGGCGCTGTCTCCGGCGGTGTCGTGCCGGCTGGACGTGCTCACCACGCTGAATCACAGCGGCGGCTTCGTGAGCGCGTACGACCACTTCTGGATGCAGAACACGTACGTGACGGAGTTCTCGTCGGCGGGGCGGGACTACGTGTCGAACACGCTCGACTTCGCGACCCGGCTGTCGGACCACGCGCCGGTGTACCTGACCCTGTACTCCAGCAGCGACACGGATTGAGCCGGGTGAGGTGGGGAGGGGCCGCCGCGCTGGTGGTGGCCGGGCTCGTCGTGACGTGGTGGGGCTGGCCGCGCGCGCCCGTGGCGGACTCCGCGCGCGGGCTGGCCGACACCGTGACGGAGTCCGTGGTGCGCGGGACGTCGGTCGTCCCGGAGGAGCCGGCGCGCGTCGAGCCGGAGGGCCCGAGGCTGCGCGTGGTGCTGGAAGGGGAGCGTCCCTTCCAGGGCGAGGCGCGCGTGGGCGCGGCGTTCATCTCCGAGGAGGACCGGCTCGCGTGGGAAGCGGACGGGACGTTCTGGTGGGGAGACGTGGTGCCGGAGGAGGTGCCGGCGTCGGGAGTCCTCGACGCGGGCGTGCTGCGCGCGCGGCGGCCCACCGGCGTCCGGGTGCGGCTGGTGGGGGCGCGGCCGGAGCATGGGCCATTCACGGTGCGAATGGAGCGCGTGGTGGAGGTGGATGCGCGGGCCGCCGAGCGCGCGAGCGAGGCGTGGCCCGTCGTCCAGCACGTGGCCCCCGGTGTGGCGGCGGCGCTGCGGAATGGAACGTCCATTCCGCTCTCCTCGGAGGAGGACACGGCGCTGTTGCCACTGCTTCCGGACCCGGCGGTGCGGCTGTGGTTGCGGAGTGCCTCGGGGCGTGAGGGAGGGCCGGTGGAGGTGCCGCTGCGCGAAGGGCGGCTGGAGACGGCGGTGCTGGACGTGGATGCGCTCCTTCCGGGCGGCGTGGGTGGCACGGTGACGCTGCGCGGGCGCGTGCTGCTGGAGGGCACGGGGAGGCCGCCTCCGGGAGCGCGGCTGCTGGGGCCGGATGAACAGGCGCTGAAGCTGGAGGCGGATGGGCGCTTCATCGCGCCCGGGTTGCCTTCCTGGCGCCCGTCGCGCTTCACGGTGCGGGTGGAGCCGCCCGTATCTGGGCGCCCCGTGGCGCCAGCCCGGTGGGAGTTCGACTTCACGCCGGGGGAGGACGCGGAGGTGACGTGGCAGGTGCCAGCCTATCGGTGGCTGGTGCTGCGCATGGACGGCTTCACCCGCGCGCGGCTCGCGGAGCGCTCCCGGAGGCCCTATCCGGTCTTCCTCCTCCAGCGCCTCGACGTGGAGGGACGGTGGCTCACGCACTCCGCGGAGGCCTTCGTGGAGGAGGAGGGTGGGGTGGCCGTGTCGCTGCTCCAGCCGGGCACGTACCGCGGGGTCGCCGCGGCGTCACCGCATGACGTCTACACCAGCACGTCCGTGGAGACGCGAGCGGGGAGCACGGAGCACTCCGTCAGCGTGCGAGTCGATGAGGGTGACGCACCCTGCGAGGTGCGCGTCACGTCGGCGGGAGCTCCGGTGTACGGAGCGCGTGTCACCAGCGCCAGCAGTCTGGGCTCGCTACCGCCCGCACGCGGCCTCACGGACGCGGAGGGGCGCTGGCGCCTGGGACGTGTGCGGGCCGACTCGCTCCACCTGGAGGTGGAGGCGCAAGGGCATGGCCCGTGGACGGGAGAAGCCAGCGCGGCGTGCCGTGCGTCGGGAGTCGTGGAGGTGCGGCTGTAGCAGCGCACCTCCCCGGGTGAGGTCAGGCCGCGTTGGCGGTGATGGCGGGGGGCTCGGCGCGCGCGAGCATGGGGCGCGGAGCGTGAGGCCGCGTCGCCGCCTCGGCCGCGTCGGGAGCCTCCGTCTCGGTCTCCTCGGCGGCGGCCATCTCCTCGGCGCGGTTCCAGCAGCCCATCGCCTCCACCCACTTCTCCAGCAGGTCCACCAGCTCGCTGCGCTGCTCCCCGCCGAGCGGCAGCAGCAGCCTCGCCATGCGCTCCTGCACCACGCTGTCCGCCTGCTCCGCCAGGGCGCGGCCCTGCTCGGTGAGGCGCACGCGCACCCGCCGGCGGTCATGCCGCACGGAGCGCTCGCGCTGCACGAGCTTCGCGTCCTCCAGCCGGTCCAGCAGCCGGCTCAGCCGTGGCATGGCGATGCCCCCCAGACGGTCCGCGAGCACGTTCACCGGCAGCAGGCTCTCCGCTTTCAGCCACCAGATGGCCTGGACCTCCATCGGGTCCAGCTCCGGATGGGGCAACGCCCCCAGGGGGCTGTTGAGCGAACCGCAGCGCGCCAGATCGATGATGAGGTTGCGCAACCGCGCGACCTGCACCCGCACTTCCATGGAGAGTTCGGACATCTTCGCGTCTCCGTCATCGGGGTGCCGCGTCCACTCCGGCCAAGGAGCGACGGCAGCCCGTCATCGAAGGGGTTGTTGGCCCTGCCCGGTCACCAGAACGTCCGAACAATTGAAGGCATATCGGACCCCTCTGATTTCTCCGGGAGCGATCACCTCCACCCAGGCTCTCCCACTTCTCGGAGGCTGGGAAACCGGGCCGCCGTCCCCGGGGGGGCCACCGGGTAGCGG
>NZ_JABBJJ010000599.1 GCF_012933655.1 Pyxidicoccus fallax
GCAGCCCTCCGCCCACCGCCATCGCCACGAGCCCGTGACGCTTCCGCGGCAGGGGCGCGGTCAGCACCCCGCTGCCCGTATGCACCGCATCCTCGGCGTCCGCCTTCGCGTCTTCGTCCACCGAAGCCGCCCCCGCCTGGAGAGCAGGCAGCGGCTCCGTGGACTCCATGACGACGGCCGGCGGTGCCTTCCACGACTCGCCCCGCTCCCGCTTCCCCACCCCCGTCCCATGCGCTCCGCCCCTGTCACGCGACGGAGCCGGCACCGACCGCTCCTGCACCGTCGGCCGCCCCACGGGAGGCTCCACCGCGCGCTCCCTCAACGTGGACCGCTCCGGCACCGCCGGCATCGAGCGCACCCCGGACGGCATCGCCATGGGCATCGGCGTCGTGGGTGACGTCGGGTTCACCTCCGCGTCCAGCGGCGTCTCCATCGACCTGGGCGACGTGCCACCCTTCGGCCCTGTCGGAACCCGCTGCGCCACCGCCTGCGCCTGCGGTGTCACGCTCAGCGTCGCCCCACCCGTCTCCGCCATCCACTGCCCCACGAACTGGGCAATCTGGTACGCGCCCACCGGCTCGCCGGTGGTGAGGATGAACCGCTCCAAATCCGCCTGCAGCGCGCGGCAGTCCGTGTAGCGCTTCTCCCGGTCCTTCGCCAGCGCCTTGTCCAGCACCTGCTGCAGCGCCACCGGCAAATCCGCCCGCCGCTGCGTGGCGGGGACGAACGTCTCGAACAGGATGGCCTGCATCACGCTCACGTCCGTCGTCGCCTCGAACGGCCGCTTCCCCGTGAGCAATTCGTACAGCACGATGCCGAGCGCGTAGACGTCCACCCGCCGGTCCAGCGGCTTCGTCTGGAGCTGCTCGGGCGGCATGTACGCCACCTTCCCCTTCACCACCCCCGTCTGCGTGCGGTGGCTCTGCCCCGCCACCTTCGCGATGCCGAAGTCCACCACCTTCACCGCGCCCTGCCGCGACACCAGGATGTTGTCCGGGCTCACGTCACGGTGAATCAATCCCATCAGCTCGCCCGTCGCCGGGTCCCGGAAGTCGTGCGCGTACGCCAGCCCCTCCGCGGCGAACGCCACCAGCTTCGCGCACAGCGCCGGCGGCAGCGGCTCCACCTGCGCGCGCTTCACCAGCTTGCGCAGGTTGGGCCCGTCGATGAGCTCCATCGCCAGGAAGTAGCTCCCCTCCGCCTCGCCGAAGTCGAAGATCTGCACGACGTTCGGGTGCTCCAGCTGCGCGGCCAGCTTCGCCTCGCCCAGGAACATCTCCACGAACGTGGGGTCCTCCGCCAGGTGGGGAAGGATGCGCTTGAGCACGAGCGTCTTCTCGAAGCCCATCGGCCCCGCGGCCTTCGCGAGATAGACCTCCGCCATGCCACCCGTGGCGAGCTTTCGGACAAGCTGGTACTTCCCTAATTGCATTTGGATCCGGGTTCTCCCAGGTTTGGTGGAAAAGTAAAACCCTCCGCCGGTCGCACTGCCCAACTCCAGGCAGACGGGCGTACATCGCGTTTGACCCTGACCCGACGCGCTCCGTAGGATCCCCACATCCATGCCCCTGAAGGTCATTGGTCCCTACCGCGTCCTGGAGACGCTTGGCAGTGGCGGGGCGGGGACCGTGTATCGGGCCCTGGACCGCCGCACCAACGACGAGGTCGCGCTGAAGCTGCTCTCGGGCGGCCCGGCGTTGGACGCTCGCGCCGCGCGCCGGCTCGCCCGCGAGTTCGAGACGCTCGCGGACCTGTCCCATCCCAACGTGGTGAAGGTCTTCGAGTCCGGCGTCCACGAGGGCGTGCCCTACCTCGCCATGGAGCTCATCGAGGGGCTCACCCTCCGGCACTACCTGGACATGAGCAGCGAGGACCTGCTCTCCCACCCCACCGGCTACAACACGCCCCGCAGCCCGCTGTCCGTGCGGCGCACCGCGGACGATGACTTCGGCAGCGGCAGCGAGTCGGACTCCCTGGCCGACTCCGAGGACGGTGGCGACCGCGTCTTCGGCCTGGCCGCCTTCGCGGACGAGGCCCCCAGCGAGGACCTGGCCAGCTTCGCCGGCGGCGGGATGTCCGGTGGCATGTCCCTGGCCGCGTACGGCTCCGACGACTCGCTGGACAGCTACGTGCCCCCGCCCGTGCCCAGGCACCCCGAACCCGAGGAGCGCGGCCGCGTCCTGCGCGTGGAGGACCTCAACCGCCCCGAGCGCATGGGCCGCCTCAAGGACGCCATGCTCCAGGTGTGCGAGGCGCTGGCGTACATCCACGGCCACGGGCTGGTGCACCGCGACCTCAAGCCCTCCAACATCATGGTGGACGAGGACCGGCAGGTGCGGCTCATGGACTTCGGGCTCGCCAAGTTCCTCGCGGACGACGTGGCGATTACGGAGGCCGGCAAGCTGGTGGGCACCTACCGGTACATGGCCCCGGAGCAGATTCTGGGCGAGCCGCTGGATGGCCGCTCCGACCTGTACAGCCTCGGCGTCATCCTCTATGAGCTGCTCAGCGGGCGGCCCCCCTTCGACGCGAAGACGCCGCACGAGCTGTGGCGCCAGGTGCTGGAGACGGAGCCGCCCCCGGTGCTGGCATTGAACCTCCACGGGGACCCGCAGCTGGCGCGCGTGGCCCACCGCCTCATCCGCAAGGAGCCGGACGACCGGTTCCAGACGGCCGAGGAAGTCTACGAGGCCCTTTCCGAGTGAATCCTCCCAAGCTGCACACCCTCACCGTGGCCGGCGACAAGGCGGGCCAGCGGGTGGACCTCTTCGTCGGTGAATCGCTGGGCCTGTCGCGCGCGCGCCTCAAGCGCCTCTTCGAGGCCGGCGCCGTGAAGGTGAATGGCCGCGTGGCGAAGAAGGGCCTGACGCTGGTGGCCGGGCAGAACATCTCCGTGGAGGTGGAGGACGAGTCGCGCGAGGCGGTGCCCGACGCCGACTTCCCCCTCACCGTGCTGCACGAGGATTCGGAGCTCGTCTTCGTGGACAAGCCCGCCGGCCGGCCCTCCCACCCCCTGCAGCCCGGCGAGACGGGCACCGTCGCCAACGCGCTCGTGGCGCGCTTCCCCGAGTGCGCCCAGGCCTCCGTGGACCCGCGCGAGGGCGGCCTCTGCCACCGGCTGGACGTGGAGACCTCCGGCGTGCTGGTGGCGGCGCGCACGCGGCAGGCGTGGACCACCGTGCGCGAGGCCTTCGGCGGGCGCTCGGTGGACAAGCGCTACCTCGCGCTGGTGACGGGGCCATTGGCCGACGAGGGCGACATCGACGTGCCCCTGCGCCACCACCCGCGGCACCCGGACCGCGTGGAGCCCGCGCCGTACGGGGCCGAGGACGCCCGCGAGGCGGTGTCCCGCTTCACGGTGCTCTCGCGCACCGGCGAGCACAGCCTCGTGGAGGTGCAGATTCTCACCGGCGTGCTGCACCAGGTGCGCGCGCACCTGGCCGGCGTGGGCGCGCCCATCGTCGGTGACACGCTGTACGGCGGGCGCGAGGCGCCGGGCCTGGGCCGCTTCTTCCTGCACGCCCGCTCGCTGTCGCTCCCCCACCCCCAGACGCAGCGTCAGCTCCGCGTGACGAGCCCCCTGCCCGCCGAGCTGCGCGCGGAGCTGGAGCGCCTGGGCCTGCCCCCGCCGCCCGGCGAGCGCCAGGGCTGATT
>NZ_JABBJJ010000059.1 GCF_012933655.1 Pyxidicoccus fallax
GGCCTGTGGGGCCGCGACGGCTCGGGTGGCATGGCCGGGGTGGGGCTGACGTACGACCTCATCGAGCGCCACCGGCACACCGTGCCCTGGACGCTGTCGCTCGTCGCGCGGCGGACGTGGACGGGGGAGGGCGGACGGACGGACGTCTCGTTCGACGTCACCGTGCCGCTGAACATGTTCTTGGGTTCACCCTTGGATTCCGGGGAAACAGGCAGTCGGACGTCCGCTAATCGGACCACCAACCCGCGCTTGCGGCAGGGCGTTACCTCTTCGCTGTACCCGAGGGGAAACCCCCATACTATGTAGTCCCTTCTCTTTTTCTCCCGCTGTTGAGGAGCCTCATGAACTTCGAGCTGACCGACGTCCAGCGCGAGATCCAGCGGATGACCCGCGAGTTCGCCGCCAAGGAGCTGATCCCCAACGCCCGCAAGTGGGATGAACACCACGCGTGGCCGACGGACGCGGTGAAGAAGCTCGCGGAGTTGTCCCTCCTGGGCGTGGCCGTCCCCGAGAACCAGGGTGGCGCGGGCCTGGACAACGTCTGTTACGCCATCGCCATGGAGGAGATCAGCCGCGGCTGTGCCTCCACCGGCGTCATCATGAGCGTGAACAACTCGCTCTACTGCGACCCGGTGATGAAGTACGGCACCGACGAGCAGAAGGAGCAGTTCCTCGCGCCGTTCGCCCGGGGCGAGAAGCTCGGCTGCTTCGGCCTCACCGAGCCCGAGGCCGGCAGCGACGCCGCCGCCCAGAAGACCGTCGCCGTGCGCCGCGGTGACGAGTACGTCATCAACGGCTCCAAGAACTGGATCACCAACGGGCCGAAGGCGGACGCCATCGTCCTGTTCACGATGACGAACAAGGAGAAGGGCAACAAGGGCATCACCGCCTTCCTCGTGCCCACCAACACCCCCGGCTTCATCCGCGCCGAGCCCGACAAGAAGATGGGCATCAGCGCCGCCTGGTCCTGCTCCATGTTCTTCGAGGACATGCGCGTGCCGGCGAAGTACATGCTGGGCAAGGAGGGCGACGGCTTCAAGATCGCCATGAGCACGCTGGACGGCGGCCGCATCGGCATCGCGTCGCAGGCGCTTGGCATCGCCCGCGCGGCGTACGAGGAGGCGGTGCGCTACTCCGGTGAGCGCAAGTCCTTCGGCAAGCCCATCCGCGAGCATCAGGCCATCCAGTTCATGATCGCCGACATGGCCACGGAGATCGACGCGGCCCGCCTGCTGGTGTGGCGCGCGGCGCTGCTGAAGGACAAGGGCGTGCGCCACAGCCCGGAGAGCGCCATGGCCAAGCTGTACGCCAGCGAGATGGCCAGCCGCGTGGCCAACAAGGCCCTCCAGGTGCACGGCGGCATGGGCTACAGCAAGGAGATGGACGCCGAGCGCCACGTGCGCGACGCGCGCATCACCGAAATCTACGAGGGGACGAGCGAGATCCAGCGCATCGTCATCTCTGCCAACCTGCTGAAGGAGTAGGCGCGATGAAGCGGGCTTTCCTTTCCGTGGTCGTTCTCTCCTCGGCGGTGGCGCTCGCGCAGGGCGGCGCTCCGGCGAAGAAGCCCTCGGGCGGGAAGCCCGCCCAGGCGACGGCCCCCGCCAAGAGCGAGGGGCCGGACGTCGACCGGCTGCCGTTCACCCCGGACTCCATCCGCCAGGTGGTCACCTACCACCAGCCTCGTATCCAGGAGTGCTACGAGGACCTCATGGCGGAGAAGGACCAGAAGGTGGAGGGCCGCCTGATGACGAACTTCACCATCGACGCCAACGGGCTGGTGAAGGGCGCCAAGGTGGTGAAGAAGTCCAGCACGCTGAAGGACGCCAACCTTCACGACTGCGTGGTGGCGGTGCTGTCGTCCATGACGTTCCCCAAGCCGCCGGACGGCGCGGACCACCCCATCGAGTACCCGTTCAACCTCAAGGCCATCGAGTAGGAAGACCGCCGTGAACCTCGAGCTGACCGAGACCCAGACGCTGATCCGCGACACCGCCCGCAAGTTCGCGCGCGAGCGCGTGGCCCCGCTGGCCCGCACGTTGGATCGTGAAGAGCGCTTCCCCACGGAGCTCTACAAGGAGATGGGCGAGCTGGGGCTGCTCGGGGTGAACATCCCGGCGAAGTACGGCGGCTCGGAGGCGGGCGTCGTCTCGTACGCGCTGGCGATGATGGAGATGGCGGCGGCGGACGCGTCCGTGTCGGTGACGATGGCCGTGACGAACATGTGCGCGGAGCTCATCAACGCGTTCGGCACGGAGGCGCAGCGCGAGAAGTACGTCACGCGGCTGGCGTCCGGCGAGGCGATTGCCGGTTCCTTCGCGCTGTCCGAGCCGCACGCGGGCTCGGACCCGGGCGCGATGCTCACCACGGCGACGCGCCGCGGGGACACGTACGTCCTCAACGGCAGCAAGCAGTGGATCACCTCCGGCGCGTACGCCGGGGTGATGGTGGTGTGGGCGCGCACGTCCCCGACGGGCAACAAGGGCCTGTCGTGCTTCATCGTGGAGGGCGGGACGAAGGGCCTCATCATCGGCAAGCACGAGGACAAGATGGGGCTGCGCGCCTCGAACACGGTGTCACTGACGTTCGAGGACTGTGAGATTCCGGCGGAGAACCTCCTGGGCCAGGAGGGGCAGGGCTTCCGGCTGGCGATGACGGCGCTGGACGGCGGGCGCATCGGCATCGCCTCGCAGGCGTGCGGCGTGGGCCGGGCGTCGCTGGAGGCGGCGGTGGCCTACTCGAAGGACCGCAAGGCGTTCGGTCAGGCCATTGGCGAGTTCCAGGCGCCGCGCTTCATGATGGCGGACATGAAGACGCAGTTGGAGGCGGCGGAGCTGCTGACGCTGCGCGCGGCGTACATGAAGGAGCAGGGCCAGCCGTTCTCGCGCGAGGCCTCCATGGCGAAGCTGTTCGCCAGCGAGATGAGCAACAAGCTCGCCGACAAGGCCGTGCAGCTCCACGGCGGCTACGGCTACATCGACGAGTTCCCCGTCGAGCGGTACTTCCGCGACGCCCGCGTGCAGACCATCTACGAGGGCACCAGCGAGGTGCAGCGGATGGTGATTGCCCGCGAGACGTTCAAGTTGCTGGGCTGAGACGTTGCTCCCGTGGGCGGGCGTGCCCGGTGGGCCGCCCGCTACTCGATGGGGGGCGCCCTGAACCTACGGCGTGGCTCGAGCCCGCCGTAGTCCCGGCGGAACAGCGGGGACACCTTGGTCGCGAGCTCGGTCTTCCACTCGGGTGAGCCGGGCTCGTGCGGCCCCGTGGTCAGGTCCTGGCGCAGCCGGGCCGCGGCCTCGGTGATGTCCCGGGCCTCGGTGAGGTGGCCTTCCTCGAACAGCAGCTCGCCGAGTTCGCGCCACTCGAAGATGGGGTGGGCGGTGCTCTCGCGGACCTGGCGCTCGCGGCCTTCCTCGCGGGGCATGAGGATGTAGCCGTCGCCCACCAGCATTCCCCCGGTGAAGGACATGGGGGTGTGCAGGTTCTCGTACACGACGCAGAGCGTTTCCTCCGGCTCGACGCGAGCGGCGCGGCCCAGCAGCAGCGGACCCTTTCCGGCGCGGATGCGCAGTTGGTCGATGTACGGCAGCCGCAGACGGCAGTGCTCGATGAACAGGGCTCCGCCGGAGATGCCGTAGGTGTCCTGGAAGGTCTCAAGCGCACCCACGTAGACACTCTCTGGAGTGATCCCGTGAGCCTGCGGGCGGAACGGTAGCGGGCCCGTGCTCCGGCAGAGGGTGAAGAGCCGCTCGCGGTAGATGACGCCGGTGCTGAAGGGGTGGGCGAACATGGGGCGCCTCGGGTCCGGGTGCCCCTGAACGACGGGAGGACTCCGAACGCCTGACCGTAGCCCACCTGGCGAAGCCGATGCCCGTGGGGCTCAGGACACCCGTGGGACGGGGAGTACGGTCCCGGGGGCCACCATCCGGGGTAGGCGCGCTCGGTCCACGTAGCCGTGCGCGGCGAACCACTCCACCGCATCCGTGAAGGTCTCCTCGAGCGGCCGGAAGCGGAGGCCCAGCGCCCGCTCGGACTTGGACGGGTCGAAGGCCGTGTTCGTCCGCTCGCGGCGCAGCGTCTGGAAGCCCTGCCAGCTCACGAGCACCGGGCGCCCGGAGAGCCGCGCCCAGGCCTCGTTCACCAGCGCCAGCGTTCCCAGCAGCGCGTCCGGCACCCGCCGCTTCGGGGCGGGGAGTCCCGTCACGGACGCGAGCACCTGGAGGGCCTCGCCCACGTGCAGGTCCCGGCCCGCCGCGAGGTAGCGCTCTCCACGCTGGCCCTTTTCGGCGGCGGCCACCAAGGCCGTGGCCACGTCGCGCGCGTCCACGTAGGCGAAGCGCGTGTTGATGACTCCCGGCAGGCGGCCATGCAGGAAGTCCAGGACGAGCTGTCCCGCCGTCGTGGGGCCCGCGTCACCGGGGCCGTTCATGAAGCCCGGCAGCACCAGCGAGGCGTGCAGGTCCCGGTGGCGCTCCAGCGCGGCGTCCACCTCCCGGTCCGCGAGGATCTTCGAGCGGTAGTAGGCGTCCTGCTCGTGCTCCGCGTCGCGTCGCATCGTCTCGTCGGTGAGGCGGTGGCCCGGGCGAGGCGACAGCACGGCGATGGAGCTGGTGTGCACCACGCGCCGGATGCCCCGCCGGTACGCGGTCTCCAGCAGCGCGCGCGTGCCCTCCACGTTGATGCGCATCAGCCCCGCCGCATGGCTGCCGCCCTTGTAGCTGTCCCGAAAGTACGCGGCGGTGTGGAAGAGCACGTCCACGTCCCGCATCGCGGGCGCGAAGGCCTCCACGTTCTCCAGGTCGCCTTCGACGAGCTCCACCGGCACGCCGGCCAGCAGCTTCTGGGCCTTCTCGGGGGAGCGGACCAGCGCCTTCACCCGGACTCCGCGGGACGTGAGCAGGCGGACCAGATTGCTTCCGAGCAGGCCGGTGGAGCCGGTGACGAATGCGGTCTTCATGGAATGTGCCTCCGTGCTTGTGGGCGCCCCGGCACGGGCCGCCCTCGTTGGCATCTGGGTACCCCCCTGTTGCGCCAGACGCCATCGCGGCAAACTGGTGTTGCATCCATGCAAGGGGCTGCGAATGAACTGGGATGACCTGCGCTACCTCCTCACCGTGGAGCGCGCCGGCTCGATGTCGGCGGCGGCTCGCGCGCTGGGCGTGGTCACCTCCACCGTGGGTCGCCGGATGACGGCGCTGGAGCGGCGCCTGGGCACCCGGCTGTTCGCCCGCGTTCCGGAGGGGGTCCGGCTGACGCCCGAGGGCCGCGCGCTGGTGCGCACCGCCGCGGCCATCGAGTCCCAGCTCCACAGCGCCGAGCGCGGGCTGAAGCACGAGGAGGGGCAGCTCGACGGGCCCGTGCGCCTGACCACCGGGGATGGCTTCGTGGCCTTCCTCAACCCCTGGCTGGCGAGCTTCCGGGAGCGCCACCCGGGCGTCCGCGTGGAGCTGTCCGCGGACACGCGGCTCTTGGACCTGGCGCGCCAGGAGGCGGACCTGGGCGTGCGCACCGTGCGCCCCAAGGGGGACTCGCTGGTGGCGCGCAAGGTGGGGCAGCTCGCCTGGAGGCTCTACGCCAGCGCGCGCTACCTGTCCCGCGCCGCGCCCCTGCGCTCACCGGCGGACCTCGCGGACCATGCGCTGGTGGGCTTCGACGCGGCAATCGCGCGCATGCCGCAGCTCCAGTGGCTGGAGGAGTGGGGCGCCGGGCGCTTCGTCTTCCGCAGCAACGCGGCCGTGGCCGTGGCGGGCGCGGTGGCCGCGCACCAGGGGGTGGCCGCGCTGCCGTGCGCGCTGGCCAGTCTCCACCCGGAGCTGCAGCCCGTCCTCCCGGAGGTGGAGCTGCCCCTGGAGGACGTGTGGCTCGTGGCCTCGCGCGAGGCCCGGAAGGTGCCGCGGGTGCGCGCGGTGATGGGCTTTCTCGCGGAACGGTTCGAGGCGTCACGCTCCGTCATGTTGGGCGTGCGCTGAGGACCGTCAGCGGCATCAGCTCGCGAGCGAGGGCACGGGGCTGTCGTCGGTGCCGGACTCCGCGTCCGGCAGCTCGTCCTCCAGGTTGCGGATGTGCGGGTTCTGCCAGGCGGCAATGGCCTGCGCGACCAGCACCAGCCCCAGCACACCGAAGAGCAGCGCGATGCCGCGTCCGGTGCCCGTCCCCACGATGGAGCCCAGCGTCCCCGCGAGCGCTCCGTCCGGCGCCATCCACGGCTCGAAGAACGCGTCGGACAGCAGGCCCGCCAGCACCGAGGCCACCGGCGCGCCGAGCAGGTTCACCACGCGCCGCACGGAGAAGACCCGGCCCTGCACGTCCGGCGGCACCTTCTGCTGCCAGAGGGTCTGCGCGCAGCTCGACAGGATGGGGATGTTGAACAGGAACAGCGCCGCGCACAGGCCCACCAGCCACGGGCTCGGCGGCAGCACCGCGAGCATCAGCGGCAGACCCGCCAGCGCCACGAAGCCGAGCACCCCGTGGATGCGGCGCTTCGGTCCGCCCCACACGCCCATGGCGATGCCGCCCACCAACATCCCCGAGCCCGAGGCCGACATCACCCGGCCCAGCGTGGCCGCGTCCGTGAAGCTGAGGATGAGCGGGGTGATGAGCACCATCACCATGCCCATCACCACGTTGACCACCGCCAGCGTCACCAGCAGCCCCCGCAGCCCGGGCCGCGAGGCGATGAAGCGCCAACCCAACCCCATCTCCTTCCACAGCGAGCCGCGCGCCGCCGCGCCCTCGTCGGACACGGGCGGCTTCGGGAAGCGGACCATCAGCAGCGTCACCATGGAGAACGCGAACGTCGCCAGGTCCATCAGCACGATGCCCTGGAGGCCAATCTTCAGGAGCAGCACCCCCGCGAGCACCGGCGACACGAGCTGCCCCACGCCCGAGGCCAGCTCCACGAAGCCGTTCGCCCGCGCCAGGTGCTCCTTCGACACCATCAGCGTCGTGCTCGCCTGGAAGGCCGGCCAGCGGAACGCGTTGAAGAGCGCGCTGACGACGATGGGGCCATAGAAGTGCCAGGGCTTCATCTCCCACAGCCCCGCCGCGTTCGCGTGCAGCAGTCCGAAGATGCACAGCGATGCGAGCCCCGAGCCCAGGTCGCTCAGCAGCATCACCTTCCGCCGGTCCCAGCGGTCCACCAGCGCGCCCGCCAGCGGAGACACCAGCGCCATGGGCAGCAGGTAGAAGAAGGTGAGCAGCGAGAACTGCGTCACGGAGCCGGAGCGCTTGTAGATCTCGATGCCCAGCGCGAAGTGCGTCACCCCCGAGCCGATGAGCGAGGCGACCTGGCCGAGCCAGGTGAGGCCGAAGGCCCGCGTCGGACGGAGCGCCGGAGTCTGTGTGGATGAGGTCATGGTTGAAGTCCTGTGAAGGGGGGCTCAGCCCACCCGGCTCCGGGTCGTGTTCTTCCGCGTCTGCTCCAGCAGCGCCGTCAGGGCCTCCGCGAGCCGCTCCACGTTCGGAGCGCTCAGGAGGGAGTGGTGGTCTCCAGGCATCGTGAGGACCTCCACCGTGTCGGCGAGCGCGTCCCAGCCGCGCGCCAGTCCGTGCTCGTCGAGGCCCCGTGTGTCCGCACCCAGCAGCAGCGTCAGCGCTCCCGCTTGCGGCTTCAGCGCATGGGCGTGGAGCGCGCCGAGGTTCGTGGTGAAGACGCGCTCCAGTGTGGCCCGCTGCTCCGCGGACACACCCGCCGCCTGACCGGGCTCGGCGTCGAACAGGCCCGCGAGGGAGGACGGGTCGGCCAGCGGCTCGCCCCGAGCGTAGGCCGTGGGGCTCGGCTCGATGAGGGCGAGCACCTCCACCTCCTCGCCGCGCTGGCGCAGCGCGCGGGCCATCTCGAAGGCGATGACCGCGCCGAGCGACCAGCCGCCCAGCCGGTACGGACCGTGCGGCTGCACCGTGCGGATGGCCTCCACGTAGAAGTAGGCCATCTCCAGGATGGACTCCAACGGCGGCTCGGTGCCGTCGAGCCCCTGTGCCTCCAGCCCGTAGAAGGGCTGCCGGGGCCCGAGGTGCCGCGCCAGCCCGGCGTACGCCAGGACTCCGCCACCCACCGGGTGCACGCAGAAGAAGGGCGGCAGGTCTCCGCCCGTCTGGATGGGAACCAGCGGCGTCCATGGCGTGGGCTCGCTCCGCGCGAGGACGGCGAGCTGCTCCACGGTGGAGGCCTGGAACAGCGCCGCCAACGGCAGCGTGCGGCCCGTGCGCTCGCGGAGGAGCCCCATGAGGCGCACCGCAAGCAGCGAGTGGCCCCCCAGCGTGAAGAAGTCATCGTGGATGCCCACCGGTGTCACCCCGAGCACCTCCTCGAACAGCCGCGCCAGGGCCAGCTCCAGCGAGTCGCGCGGGGCGACGTGCGCCACGCCCGAGCCCGCCTGCTTCGGTGCCGGCAGCGCCCGCCGGTTCACCTTGCCGTTCGGAGTCAGCGGCAGCGCGTCCATCACGACGAACGCCGAGGGCACCATGTACTCGGGCAGCCGTGCCTTGAGGGCCGAGCGCAGGGCCGCGGCGTCGGGCGCGGACTCCGGCGCGGAGGCCGAGAGGTACGCCACGAGGCGCTTGTCGCCCGGGTCATCCTCGCGCACCACCACCACCGTGTCGGCCACACCCGGGCAGGCGTGCAGCGCGGACTCGACCTCGCCCAGCTCGATGCGGAAGCCGCGCACCTTCACCTGGAAGTCGATGCGGCCCAGGAAGTCCACCGTCCCATCCGTGCGCCAGCGCACGCGGTCGCCCGTGCGGTACATGCGCGCGCCCGGCGTGGGGCTGAAGGGGTCGTGCACGAAGCGCTCGGCCGTCAGCTCCGGACGGTTCAGGTAGCCGCGCGTGACGCCCTCGCCGCCGATGTACAGCTCGCCCGGCACGCCCACGGGCACCGGCATCGAGTGCTCGTCCAGGACGTACAACCGCGTGTTCGCGATGGGCCGGCCGATGGACACGATGGCCGGCACGTCGTCCGAGGCCACCGTGTACAGGGTGGACCAGACCGTCGTCTCCGTCGGCCCGTACATGTTGGTGAGCGTCATCGAGGGCAGGGCGGCGCGGAGCTGGCGGGCCAGCGACCCCGGCATCGCCTCTCCACCCATGATGAGGTGCCGCAGTGAGCCGAGGCCCGCCACCGTCTCCGGCGCCAGCACCAGCGAGCGCGCGAAGGACGGCGTGCACTGCAGGTGCGTCACCTCGTGGCGGCGCAGCAGTTCCGGCAGTGGGAGCGCGGAGCCGCGGCGCGCCGCCGCCTGCTCGTCATGCAGCACGACCTGGTAGCCACGGCACAGCGTCCAGAGCAGCTCCACGACGTGGATGTCGAACGAGATGCTGGTCACCGCCAGCCACACGCCCGGCTCCCTACCGAGCAACGCGTCCATGCCCGCGAAGAGGTTGGACACCGTGCGATGCGGCACCACGACGCCCTTGGGCCTGCCCGTGCTGCCCGACGTGTAGATGACGTACGCGGCATCATCGGACGACAGGCGCGGCTCCTCGGGCCGGGCGCGCGAGCGGCGGGGGGACTCCTTCGGCGCGTCGAGGCAGACCACCTGTCCCGTGTACCCGGGGAAGATGCCCGTCAGGTGGCTCTGCGTGAGGAGCACCGGAGCGCCCGAGTCCTCCAGCATGAGCGCGAGCCGATCCGCCGGATACATGGGGTCCAGCGGCAGGTAGGCGCCACCCGCCTCGAGGATGGCGAACATGGCGACCACCATGTCCACGGAGCGCTCCACGGAGACGCCCACCTTCACGTCCGGCCCCACGCCCAGCGTCCGCAGGCGCCGCGCCAGCCGCTGCACCTTCTGGCGCAGCCCGGCGTACGTCACCCGCGAGTCACCGGACACCAGCGCCACCGCGCGCGGCGTGTGCTCCACCTGCGCGGCGAACAGCTCGGGGATGCGAGCGTCGCGCGGGTACTCCGTGTCCGTCGCGTTCCACGCGTGCAGCACCTGGTGACGCTCCTCCGCGCCGAGCAGACCCACCTCGCTGATACGGCGGCCCGGGTTGGCGACCAGCTCCTCCAGCAGACGCTGGAAGTGGGCGACCATCCGCTCAACGGTGCGGGCCTCGAAGAGGTCCACGTCGTAGTTGAAGCCGCCCTCCAGGCCGTCCGCCGTCTCGTGCAGGGCGACGGACAGGTCGAACTTGGACGTACCGTTGTCGAGCGTCCGCTGGCTTACCGATAGGCCCGGGAGCAGCGACTCGCCCATGGGGGCATTCTGGAGGACGAACATCACCTGGAAGAGCGGCTGGCGGGACAGGTCGCGCGTGGGCTCCAGTGCCTCCACCAGCTTCTCGAATGGAATGTCCTGGTGCGCGTAGGCGCCCAGCGTGGAGTCCTTCACGCGGGCCAGCAGCTCGCGGAAGGTCGGCGCTCCCTCCAGGCGGGTGCGCAGCACCAGCGTGTTGATGAACATGCCGAGCAACGGCTCCAGCTCTTGCGTGCGGCGGCCCGCGATGGGCGTGCCCACCGCCAGGTCCTTCTGCCCGGAGTAGCGGCCGAGCAGCGCCTGGAACCCCGCGAGCAGCACCATGAACAGCGTAGCGCCTTCCTGGCGGCCAAATGCGCGGAGCGACTCGGAGAGCTCCCGGGGCAGCTTCACCGTCACCGTGGCGCCGCGCTGGCGGCGCACGGCGGGACGGGGGAAGTCGGTGGGCAGCTCCAGCGGCTCCAGGCCGGAGAGCTGCTGGCGCCACCAACCGAGCTGCGCGTCGAGCACCTCTCCCTGGAGCCAGTCGCGCTGCCACACCGCGTAGTCGGCGTACTGCACCGGCAGCTCCGGCAGCGGGGACGGCTGGCCCTCGCGGAACGCCGCGTACAGCGCGCCCAGCTCACGGACCAGCACGCCCACGGACCAGCCGTCCGAGACGATGTGGTGCATGTTGAGCAGCAGCACATGCTCGGTGTCCCCCAGCTTCAGCAGCGAGGCGCGCATGAGCGGCCCCGCCGTGAGGGAGAAGGGCCTGCACGCCTCATCCAGGCCGCGGCGCTGGACCTCGGCGTGGGCCTCGGTACCGGGTAGGGCGGACAGATCCTCCAGCGGCAGCGAGAAGCGCGCGGGCGGGTGGATGACCTGGACGGGCTGGCCCTCCGGAGCCGTGGCGAAGGTGGTGCGTAGCACCTCGTGACGGCGCACGACCTCCTCGAACGCGCGGCGCAGCGACTCCACGTCCAGCGAGCCGGAGAGCCCCAGAGCCACCGGGATGTTGTAGGCCACATCGCCGGGAAGGAGCTGCTCCAGCACCCAGAGGCGCTGCTGTGCGAACGACAGCGGCAGGGGCTGCTCGCGCGAGGCGGGGACCAGCGGCGGGAGCTGGGGACCTCGAGTCAGGCCCAGGGCCTCGATGCGCTCCGCGAGCCGGCCGGGCGAGCTGGCCTCGAAGAGGGCTCGCAGGGGCAGCTCGATGCCGAGGCTCGCGCGGATGCGGGACACCACGCGCGTGGCCAGCAGCGAGTGACCGCCCAGCGCGAAGAAGTCGTCATTCACGCCCACGCGCGGGAGGTTGAGCACCTCCGCGAACGCGTCCGCCAGGAGCTGCTGCACGGGCGTAAGGGCCGTGTCGGTGCCGGGCTCGCTCGGAGTTCCGGTGCTGGCCGGCGCGGGCAGCGCCTTGCGGTCCACCTTGCCATTCGGCGACAGGGGCAGTGCGTCCAGGACGACGATGGCCGACGGCACCATGTGCTCCGGCAGCTTCTGCTGGAGGTATGCGCGGATGGCGGCCGGCAGCGTGGCCTCCGTGCCGCTCGCCTTAAGGACCACGTAGCCGACGAGTCGCTTGTCGCCCGGGGAGTCCTCGCGCGCCATCACCACGGCCTCGCGGACGCCCTCGTGCGTGCAGAGGACAATCTCCACCTCGCCCGGCTCCACGCGGAAGCCGCGGATCTTCACCTGGAAGTCGACGCGGCCCAGGTACTCCAGCGTGCCGTCCGCCTTCCAGCGCACCCGGTCTCCCGTGCGGTACATGCGCCCGCCGTGCGCGGTGCTGAAGGGGTTGTGCACGAAGCGCTCGGCCGTCAGCTCCGGACGGCCCAAGTAGCCTCGCGCCACGCCGGCTCCGCCGATGAACAGCTCGCCGGGCACGCCCACCGGCACCGGCTGCTGCTGGTCATCCAGGACGTAGAGCTGCGTGTTCCCGATGGGACGGCCGATGGTCGCCGGCGCATCCGCCTCGCGCAGGGCGAAGGTGGAGTACGTCGTCGTCTCGGACGGGCCGTAGAGGTCGTAGACCTTCTGGATGTGCGGCCGGGCGTAGAGCTGGCGCACCAGTGACGTAGGGAGCGGCTCGCCAGCGAGATTCACCACGCGCACGCTCTCGGGCAGCGGGCCCGCGCGTAGCAGCTCCGCCATGACGGACGGCACCGTGTTGACGAGCGTCACGCGGTTCGCGGCCGGCAGCGAGGGCAGGGCGAGGGCGTTCTCCGCCATCACCACCGTGCCGCCCGTGGTCAGCGGGAGGAACAGCTCGAAGATGGACAGGTCGAAGTTGATGGACGTCGCGGCCAGGGTGCCGGTGAGCACCTCGGGCGGGAAGACGGTCCGCGCCCAGGCGAGGAAGGCCACGGCGTTGCGGTGCTCGATGGCGACCGCCTTCGGACGGCCCGTGGAGCCCGACGTGTAGATGAGGTACGCGAGCTGGTGGCTGGAGACCACCGGCAGCGGCATCGACGGCACGGCGGCGCTGGACGTCACCTCGTCCGAGTCCACGCACAGCACGCGGGCGGAGTGCTCGGGCAGCACCGAGGCGAGCGAGGCGCGGGTGAGCAGCAGGCGCGCCCCCGAGTCCTCCAGGATGAAGCCCAGGCGCTGCCGGGGGTAGGCCGGGTCCAGCGGGACGTAGTGGCCACCCGCCTTGAGGATGGCCAGCAGCGCGACGACAAGCTCGAGCCCGCGCTCCAGGCACACGCCGACGGGCGTCTCCTCGCGCACGCCGAGCGAGCCGAGGACTCCGGCCAGCCGCGTGGCATGCCAGGACAACTTCGCATACGTGAGGGACTCCTCGCCGGAGATGACGGCGATGGCGTCCGGCGTGCGCGCGGCTTGCTGCTCGAAGAGCGAGGCGAGCGACGCGTCCAGCGGGAAGTCCAGGTCCGTGGCGTTCCAGTCCACCAGGACGCGCTGGCGCTCCGCCGCGTCCATCATCGACACGTCCGCGAGCGTGCGCGTGCCAGGAGCCACGAGGGACAGCAGCACGCGGCTCCACTGCTCCAGGACGCGCTGGAGGCTCTCGCGTTGGAAGCGGGGCTCCTCGTAGGTGAGCCGCAGCTTCGTGACTCGGCCGGGGAGCACGGTGGCCGTGAGCGGGTAGTGCGTGTGGTCGCCGCCCTCCACGTCCTGGAGCGACATGGCGCTGGTGCGCTGCTCCATCGACTCATCGATGGGGTAGTTCTCGAAGACGAGCAGGGACTCGAACAGCGCCGTGCCGCGCGGCACCGGGGCCAGGGTCTGGACGTGCACCAGTGGCGTGTGCTCGTGATGGCGCGTCTGCTGCTGCTGCTCGCGGAGTCCCTCCAGCCAGGTAGCCACGGGCGTGGACGCTTCCGGCACGCGGATGCGCACGGGCACGGTGTTGATGAGCAGGCCCACCATGGCCTCGGCGCCGGGGAGCTCGGGCGGGCGGCCCGCCACGGTGTTGCCGAAGACGACGTCCTGCTCGCCGCCGTGGCGGGCGAGGACGAAGCCCCAGGCTGCCATTGTCAGCGTGGACAGCGTGAGCTGGTGCTGGCGCGCGAAGGCCTGGAGCGCGGCGGATTGCTCCCGCGTGAGCGGAAGCTCCAGCGTGTGCTGCCGGGCCTGGACTCCGGGGGGAGGCGTGGCGTGGGTGTCCGCCGGCAGCGGCGTGGGCGCGGTGAAGCCCTGGAGCGTGGCGCGCCAGAAGGCGTCATCCGTCTCCGTGTCCCGCTGCTGGAGCCACGCGATGTAGTCGCGGTACGGCGGGCGGGACGGCAGTCGCGGCTCGCGACCGGAGGCGAAGGCGTCGAACAGGGTGAAGACGTCCTGCAGGACGGGACTGAGGCTCCAGCCGTCGAGGAGCAGGTGGTGGTGGCTCCACAGGAAACGCCACGTGTTCTCGCCCAGGCGCACCGCCGTCATCCGCATCAGCGGCGGCCGGCGCAGGTCGAAGCCCCGGCGGCGGTCCTCCGCCTGGAGCTCGGCGAAGCGGGCCTTCTGCTCGGAGGGGGAGAGGGCGCGCCAGTCGAGCTGCGTCCAGGGCAGCTCCGCGTGTGCGTGCACCACCTGGAGCGGTGACTCGAGGCCGGCCCAGGCGAAGCCCGTGCGGAGGATGGGCGTGCGGTCGATGAGCGCCTGCCAGGCCCGTCGGAAGTGCGTCACGTCCACGGAGCCGCTCGCGGTCCACGCCAGCTGCTCGAAGTAGGCGCCGGACTCCGGCGACAGCAGGGTGTGGAAGAGCAGGCCTTGCTGGAGCGGGGACAGGGGATACAGGTCCTCGATGTCGGCGCCCGATTGCTCGAACACCGTGTCGAGCGCGGACTGCGTCAGCGAGGCGAGCGGGAAGTCCGCGGTGCCCCGGCGCTTCGCATCGTCGGACAGATGGGTGGTGATGAGGGCGCGCAGGTGCTTCAGGAAGCCCTGAGCGAGCGCCTCGATGGTGGTGCGCGCATGCAGGTTCTCGCTGTAGGCGAACGTGAGCTGCATGCGGCCTCCGAGGATGGAGCCGCCCACCTCCAGCGGGTGCATGCGAAGCGCCTCGGCGGGGACCTCGGCACCCGCGGGCTCGTTGGCGAACGAGAGCAGGGCGGAGGTGTCGGAGGACGCGTCGAGCTGGCCGAGGTAGTTGAAGGCCACCTGCGGCACGGGCAGGGCGCGCAGCGGGGCGCCGACCTCGTCGGGTCCGAGGTACTTGAGGATGCCGAAGCCGACGCCGTGGTGGGGGATGTGGCGCAGCGCCTCGCGCACCGAGCGCATGGCGTCGCCCGCCGTGCCACCCCGAGGCATGGACAGGTGCACCGGGTAGATGGAGGTGAGCCAGCCCACGGTGCGGGACAGGTCCACGCCTTCGACGAGGGAGTCCTCACGGCCATGGCCTTCGAGGTCCACCCACACGTCCTGCTGGCCCGTCCAGTCGGACAGGGCCTGGGCCAGGGCGGTGAGCAGCACGTCCTGGAGGTTGCCGCGCCAGGCCGTGGGCACCTCGCGCAGCAGCGCCCGCGTTTCCTCGGCGTCCAGCGTGAGGGAGACGGTGCGTGCCGAACCGAAGGTGTTGGGGCCGATGCTGTCGATGGGCAGCGGCATCGGTGGCGTGGCGGCATGCCGCAGCCAGACCTGTGCCTCCTTCCGCATCGCATCGGAGTGGGCATACCGCTGGAGCTTGTTCGCCCAGGTCTGGAAGGACGTGGTCTTCGGCGGCAATGACGGCTGCTTGCCCTGAAGGAGCTGCTGGTACGTCGTCTGGAGGTCCTCCAGCAGCACGCGCCAGGAGACGGCGTCCACGACGATGTGGTGCACGCAAATGAGCAGGCGCTGCGTGGAGCCAAGGTTGAACAACGCCGCGCACAGCAGCGGCGGCTGGCCCAGGTCGAACGAGGCCTGGAGACGCGTGGCGTGCGCCTCCAGTACCTGGCGCTGCTCGGACTCGGAAAGCGCGGACAGGTCGTGGTGCTCCAGGCGCAGCGGGGCCTCATCGACTCCGGCGTTGTCCTGCACCCAGGAACCATCCTCCTCCCGACGGAAGCGCAGGCGCAGGGCGTCGTGGTGCGCGAGCAGGGCGCGCAGGGACTGGGCCAGCACCTCCAGTTGCAGCGGCTGGTGCGCGGCCAGGAGCAACGACTGGTTGAAGTGATGCGGGTGGGACGCCTGATGCTGGAGGAAGAAGCGCTGCACCGCCGTCAGTGGGACAGGTCCCGTGACGGGCCCCTGGTCGATGGAGGCCAGGGCGGACGCGGAGCACGCGGCCACGCCGAGCTCCGCGACCGTGGGGTGCTGGAACAGATGCCGCGCGGTGAGCGGGAAGCCCGCCTGGCGCGAGCGGGAGACGACCAGGAGACTGAGGATGGAGTCGCCACCGAGCGCGAAGAAGTTGTCGTGGATGCCGACGCGCGGCACGCGCAGGACGGCGGCCCAGATGTCGGCGAGCTTCTGCTCCACCTCATCGCGCGGGGCGGCGTACTCGCCCTGCGGGAGCTGATGCGAGGCATCCGGCGCTGGCAGCGCCTTCTTGTCCAGCTTGCCCGTCGGGGACAGGGGCAGCGCCTTCAGGACGACGAAGGCGGAGGGCACCATGTACTCGGGCAGTCGCTGCTTGAGCGCGGCGCGCACGGGGGCAAGGTCCAGTTCCGGGGCCGCGTCATCCCCCATGGCCTTCGGTACGACGTAGGCCACGAGGCGCTTGTCGCCCGGGACATCCTCCCGTACCAGCACCACCGCCTCGTGGATGCCGGGCTGGTCGAGCAGGGCGGCTTCAATCTCGCCCAGCTCGATGCGCAGGCCGCGCAGCTTCACCTGGAAGTCGACCCGGCCCAGGTACTCCAGCTCGCCGTCCGCGCGCCAGCGCACACGGTCTCCGGAGCGGTAGAGGCGGGCGCCCGGCTCCGTGCTGAACGGGTCCGGGATGAAGCGCTCCGCCGTCAGCTCCGGGCGGTCCAGGTAACCCCGGGCCACGCCCACGCCGCCGATGTACAGCTCTCCGGGTACGCCGATGGGCTGCGGCTGTAGCGCCGAGTCCAGGACGTACAGGCGCGCGTTCGGAATCGCCCGGCCGATGCTCAGGCGCTCCGGATCCATGGAGCCCCGGGTCATCGTCGCGACGATGGTGATCTCCGTCGGGCCGTACGCGTTGACGAACGTGCGGCCCTTCACCCAGCTCCGCGCCAGCGCGGGAGAGCAGGCCTCGCCGCCGGACGCCACCATGCGCAGCTCGGGCAGCGCCTCGGGCTGGAGCGTGGACAGGGCCGTGGGCGTGGCCAGCAGCACCTCGATGCGCTGCCGAGCCAGGGTCGCCTGGAGCGGCTCGCCGGGGAGGAGCTGCTCGCGCGGAGCCAGGACCAGCGTGGCCCCGGACAGCAGCGACGAGAAGACCTCCCACACCGACGCGTCGAACGCCGGGGACGCGAGCTGCAACGCCCGCTGTCCGGGCCGGATGCTCAGCCCCTGGATGATGGCCAGCGCCGTGTTCACGAGGCCGTGGTGGTGCAACAGCGTGCCCTTCGGCCGCCCCGTGCTGCCCGACGTGTAGATGACGTACGCGAGGCTCTCCGGTGTGACGGCCACCGCTGGAGCCGTGTCCGGCAGCTCGGACAGGGACTCCTCGTCCAGGCACAGCACCCGGGCGCCGTGCTCGGGCAGGCGCTCCACGAGAGAGCGGTGCGTCAGCAGCACCCGCGCGGCGGAGTCCTCCAGGTAGTACTTCAGCCGCTCCGGCGGGTGCGCCGGGTCCAGCGGAAGGAAGGCGCCGCCGGCCTCGAGCGCGGCGAGCATGGCCACCACGAGGTCCGGGCTGCCACGCTCCAGGCACAACGCCACCCGGCCCTCCGGGCCCACTCCGAGCGACAGCAGCCGGTGCGCGAGCTGGCGCGCGCGCCGCTGGAGCTGTCGGAACGAGAGGGACACGTCACCCGCCACGAGCGCGGGCGCGTCCGGTGTGTGCTCCACCTGCTGGTGGAAGACGTGGTGGACGCAGAGGTCCGAGGGGAGCGCGGCGTCGGTGGCGTTCCACTCCACCACCACGCGGTGCCGCTCCTCGGCGTCCATCATCGTCACGTCCGCGAGGCTCCGCGTCTCCGGAGCCGCGAGCGACAGCAGGGCCAGACGCCAGTGATCCAGCACGCGCCGCATGGTGTCGCGGCCGAAGCGAGGCTCCTCGAAGGTGAGGCGCAGGCGCAGCTTCTGGCCCGGGAGGATGGTGGCGGTGATGGGATAGTTCGTGCGCTCCACGCCCTCCACGTCCCGCACCGCCATGGCCGACGTGCGCTGCGTGAGCGAGTCGTCGATGGGGTAGTTCTCGAACACCAGCAGGGACTCGAACAGCGGCGTGCCGCGGGGCACCGGCGCCAGCGACTGGATGTGCACCAGCGGCGTGTGCTCGTGATTGCGCGACTGCTGATACCGGGCCTGGAGCCCTTGCAGCCACGTCTTCACCGGGGTGGACGCGTCCGGCAGCGGGATGCGCACCGGCAGCGTGTTGATGAGCAGGCCGACCATGGCCTCGGCGCCGGGAAGCTCGGGAGGACGGCCGGCCACGGTGTTGCCGAAGACGACATCCTGCTCCCCGCTGTGCCGGCCGAGCACGAAGCCCCAGGCCGCCATCATCAGCGTGGACAGCGTGAGCTGGTGCTGACGCGCGAAGGCCTGGAGCGTGTCCGACTGCTCCACCGTGAGCGCCACCTCCAGCATGTGCTGGGCCGCGTGCTGACCCTCGGGCGGAGTGGCATGGGTGTCCGCGGGTAGCGGCGTCGGGGCGGTGAAGCCCTGGAGCTCGGCGCGCCAGAAGGCGTCGTCCGCCTCCGTGTCGCGGCGCTGGAGCCAGGCGATGTAGTCGCGGTACGGCGGGCGCGACGGGAGCCGGGGCTCACGACCGGAGGCCATGGCGTCGAAGAGGACGAAGACGTCCTGGAGCACGGGACTGAGGCTCCAGCCGTCGAGCAGCAGGTGGTGATGGCTCCACAGGAAGCGCCACGTGTCCTCGCCCAGGCGCACCGCCGTCATCCGCATCAGCGGGGCCTTGCGCAGGTCGAAGCCCCGGGCCCGGTCCTCCACCAGCAGCCGGGCGAAGCGGGCCTTCTGCTCGGAGGCGGGCAGGGTGCGCCAGTCGAGTTGCTCCCACGGCAGCTCCGCGTGCGCGTGCACCACCTGGAGCGGGGACTCGAGGTCGGACCACGCGAAGCTCGTGCGGAGGATGGGCGTGCGGTCCACGAGCGCCTGCCAGGCCTGACGGAAGTGCTCCACCGACAGCGAGCCGCTGACCGTCCAGGCGAGCTGCTCGAAGTACACGCCGGACTCGGGGGAGAGCACGGTGTGGAAGAGCAGGCCCTGCTGGAGCGGGGAGAGCGGGTAGAGGTCCTCGACACCCGGGCCCTGCTGCTGGAGCAGCGATTCCAGGGCGGGCTGTGTCAGCGAGGCGAGAGGGAAGTCCGCGGTGCCCCGGCGCTTCGCATCGTCGGACAGGTGCGTGGCGATGAGGGTGCGCAGGCGCTTCAGGAAGCACTGGGCGAGCGTCTCGATGGTGGTGCGTGCGTGCAGGTTCTCGCTGTAGATGAAGAGGAGGCTCAGCCGCCCGTCCAGCACGGAACCGTTGATCTCCAGCGGGTGCATGCGGAGCGCCTCCGCCGCGAACTGCGCGCCGGACGGCTCGTTGGCCAGGGAGAGGATGGCGTTCGCATCCGAGGACGCATCCAGCTGGCCGAGGTAGTTGAAGGCCACCTGCGGCACGGGCAGGGCACGCAGCGGAGCGCTGACCTCGTCCGGGCCCAGGTACTTGAGGATGCTGAAGCCCACGCCGTGGTGGGGAATGTGGCGCAGTGCCTCGCGTACCGAGCGCATGGCGTCGCCCGCCGTGCCGCCTCGGGGCATGGACAGGTGCACCGGGTACAGCGCGGTGAACCAACCGACGGAGCGGGACAGGTCCGCGCCCTCGACGAGCGAGTCCTCGCGGCCATGGCCTTCGAGGTTCACCCACACGTCTTGCTGGCCCGTCCAGTCGGACAGGGCCTGGGCCAGGGCGGTGAGCAGCACGTCCTGGAGGTTGCCGCGCCAGGCGGTGGGCACCTCTCGCAACAGCGCTCGCGTCTCCTCGGTGTCCAGCGTGAGGGGCACGGTGCGGGCCGACCCGAAGGTGTTGGGGCCGATGCTGTCGATGGGCAGCGGCGTTGGCGGGGTGGCGGCCTGCCGCAGCCAGACCTGTGCCTCCTTCTTCAGCGCGTTGGAGTGGGCGTACTGCTGGAGCTTGTTCGCCCAGGTCTGGAAGGACGTGGTCTTCGGCGGGAGCGACGGCTGCTTGCCCTGCACGAGCTGCTGGTAGGTCGTCTGGAGATCCTCCAGCAGCACGCGCCAGGAGACGGCGTCCACGACGATGTGGTGGACGCAGAGGAGCAGCCGCTGCGTGGAGCCGAGGTTGAAGAGAGCGGCGCACAGCAGTGGCGGCTGGCCCAGGTCGAACGAGGCCTGAAGGCGCGTGGCGTGTGCCTCCAGGGTGGTGAGTTGTTCCTCGTGCGGCAGGGCGGACAGGTCGTGGTGCTCCAGGCGCAGCGGGGCCTCATCGACTCCGGCGTTGTCCTGCACCCAGGTGCCATCCTCCTCCCGACGGAAGTGCAGGCGCAGGGCATCGTGGTGGGCGAGGAGCGCACGCAGGGCCTGGGCCAGCACCTCCAGTTGCAGCGGCTGGTGCGCGGTCAGGAGCAGCGACTGGTTGAAGTGGTGCGGGTGCGCCTGCTCGTGCTGGAGGAAGTAGCGCTGCACCGGCGTCAGCGGTACGGGGCCGGTGACAGGGCCCTGGTCGATGGAGGCGAGGGCGGACGCGGAGCGCGCGGCCACGGCGAGCTCGGCCACGGTCTGGTGCTGGAACAGGTGGCGCGCGGTGAGCGGGAAGCCCGCCTGACGCGAGCGGGAGACGACCAGGAGACTGAGGATGGAGTCGCCACCGAGCGCGAAGAAGTTGTCGTGGATGCCGACACGCGGCACGCGCAGGACGGCGGCCCAGATGTCGGCGAGCTTCTGCTCCACTTCATCGCGTGGCGCGGTGTACTCGCCCCGCGTCGCCTGTGCGGCATCCGGCGCCGGGAGGGCCTTGCGGTCCACCTTGCCGTTGGGCGACAGCGGCAGCACGTCCAGGAGCACGAACGCCGCGGGCACCATGTACTCGGGCAGCTTCTGCTTGAGGAACACGCGCAGGGCCTCGGCGTCCACCGAGGACGGGGACACCGGCACGACATAGGCGACGAGGCGCTTGCCGCCCGGCGAGTCCTCGCGGGCCATCACCACCGCCTCGCGTACGCCTTCGTGCATCCGCAGGGTGGCTTCGACCTCGCCCGGCTCGATGCGGAAGCCACGCACCTTCACCTGGAAGTCGGCGCGGCCCAGGAAGTCCACGGTGCCGTCCGCCAGCCAGCGGGCCCGGTCTCCCGTGCGGTACATGCGCGCTCCCGGCTCCGTGCTGAACGGGTCCGGGATGAACTTCTCCGCCGTCAGCTCCGGCCGGTTCAGGTAGCCGTGCGCGAGGCCCTCGCCCGCGCAGAACAGCTCACCGGGCACGCCTGGCGGAACGGGGTTCAGCGCGTCATCGAGGATGTACACCCGCGTGTTCGCGATGGGCCTGCCCAGCGGCACCGCGGCGCCCACGTGCGACTCACGCGTCATCCGGTGGCAGGTCGTGAAGGTGGTGTTCTCCGTGGGGCCGTAGCCGTTGACGAACACGGCCCCGTCGGGCAGCCGCGCCAGGTGCTCTCGAACACGGGGGAGGGGCAGGACGTCGCCGCCCGCGAGCACCTGAGACACGCGGGCGAGCGCCTCGGGCTGGTGCAGCGCCATCTGTTCGAAGAGCGCCGCCGTGAGCCACAGCGTGGTGAGCGAGTGCTGGTCGCAGAGCGACGCCAGCTCCTCCAGCGACAGCGAGTGCGGAGGCGCCAGGAACAGCCGCGCACCGTGCAGCAGCGCGCCCCAGAGCTCCAACGTGGAGGCGTCGAAGGTGACGGGCGCCGCGAGCATGAGGCGCTCGTCCGGACCGAAGCGGATGAAGGTGCTGCCCAGCATCAGCCGCGCCACCCCCCGGTGCGGCACGAGCACGCCCTTGGGACGCCCCGTCGAGCCGGAGGTGAACATGACGTACGCCGTGCTGCCGCCATGCGTGGCCACCGGAGGCGGAGTCGCCGGCAGGGACGTGGCCCGCGCGGGCAGCGCATCCAGGCAGAGCGTCGTTTCGAAGCGCCCAGCGAAGGTGGGCTCCAGCTCGAGCTGCGTGAGCAGCAGGGGCGCCCGGACGTCCTCCAGCATCGAGTCGAGCCGCGCCGCCGGGTACGACGCGTCCAGCGGGACGTAGAAGCCACCGGCCTTGAGGATGGCGAGGTGCGCGACGATGAGGTCGAGCCCCCGCTTCATGCAGAAGCAGACCGGGGTCTCCTCGTGCACGCCGTGCTCGCGCAGCAGCCACGCGAGCTGGTTCGCGCGCCGCTCCAGCTCCCCGTAGGTCAGCGACTCCGCCCCGGCGACCACGGCCACGGCGTCCGGCGTGAGCCGCGCCTGACGTTCGAAGAGGCAGGAGAGGGACGCATCGCGCGGGTAGTCGACGGCGGTGGCGTTCCAGTCGGACACGAGTTGCCGCCGCTCGGCGTCGGACAACAGCGGCAGGTCGGCCAGCCGATGGTCCGCGGAGGCGACCACGCCTTCGAGCAGCCGCCCGAAGTGGGCGACCATCCGCTCGACGGTGGCGGCTTCGAAGAGGTCCGCGTCGTAGTTGAACGTGCCCTCCAGCCCGTCCTCCGTCTCCTGTAGAGAGACGGTGAGGTCGAACTTGGACGTGCCGTTGTCGATCTCCTGGAGCCGCACGGAGACCTCCGGCAGCTCGGGCGCGCTGGCCGGCGCATTCTGCAGGGCGAACATCACCTGGAACAGCGGCTGGCGGGACAGGTCGCGCGTGGGCTCCAGCACGTCCACCAGCTTCTCGAACGGGATGTCCTGGTGCGCGTAGGCGCCCAGCGTGGAGTCCTTCACGCGGGCCAGCAGCTCACGGAAGGTCGGGTTGCCGGCGAGGCGGGTGCGCAGCACCAGCGTGTTGATGAACATGCCGAGCAGCGACTCCAGCTCCTGCGCGCGGCGGCCCGCGATGGGCGTGCCCACCGCGAGGTCCTTCTGTCCGGAGTAGCGGCTGAGCAGCACCTGGAAGCCCGCCACCAGCACCATGAAGAGCGTGGCGCCCTCCTGCCGGGCCAGCGACTTGAGCCCGTCCGCCACCGGCCGGGAGAACCGCGCGGCCACCGTGGCGCCGCGCTGGCGACGCACGGCGGGACGAGGGAAGTCGGTGGGCAGCTCCAGCGGCTCCAGGCCGGCGAGCTGCTGGCGCCACCAGCCGAGCTGCGTGTCGAGCACCTCGCCCTGGAGCCAGCCGCGCTGCCACACGGCGTAGTCGGCGTACTGCACCGGCAGCTCCGAGAGCGGCGAGGGCTGGCCGGCGTGGAAGGCCACGTAGAGCGTGGCCAGCTCGCGCACCAGCACGCCCACGGACCAGCCGTCCGAGATGCTGTGGTGCGTGTTGAGCAGCAGCACGTGCTCGGTGTCTCCCAGCTTCAGCAGGGCGGTCCGCAGCAGCGGGCCCTCGGAGAGGGAGAAGGGCTTGCGCGCATCCTCCAAGGCGCGGCGCTGGACCTCGGCGCGGGCCTCCGTGTCGGGCAGGGACGTCAGGTCGTCACGGGACAGCTCGAACCGCGCGGAGGGATGGATGACCTGCACGGGCTGGCCGTCCGGGCCCGCGGCGAACGTGGTGCGCAGGACCTCGTGACGGTGCACCAGGGCCTCGAAGGCGCGGCGCAGCGACTCCACGTCCAGCGCGCCGGTGAGCCACAGGGCCACCGGCATGTTGTACGAGGCGTCGCCCGGCATGAGCTGGTCCACCACCCACAGGCGCTGCTGGGCGAAGGACAGCGGCAGGGGCTGCTCGCGCGAGGCCGGCACCAGCGGCGGAAGGCGCGTGCCCGTCAGCCCGAGCGCCTCGATGCGCTCCGCGAGTCGGCCTGGGGTGCTGGCTTCGAAGAGCAGGCGCAGGGGCAGCTCGCAACCCAGGCTCGCGCGGATGCGGGACACCACGCGCGTGGCCAGCAGCGAGTGGCCGCCCAGCGTGAAGAAGTCGTCGCCCAGGCCCACCGCGGGCAGGCCCAGGACCTGCGCGAAGGCGTCCGCCACCAGCTGCTGCACCGGGGTTGCTGGCGCGTCACCGGCCGTGACGGCGATGGCGGCGTGCTCGCCCGTGGGGGCGGGCAGCGCCTTGCGGTCCACCTTGCCGTTCGCATTGAGCGGCCAGGCGGGCAGGGTGACGAAGGCGGCCGGCAGCATGTACTCCGGCAGCGTGCGCGCCAGGTGCTCCCGCAGCGCCGCGGGCGTGGGGGACTGGCCCGCCTCCGCCACGAGGTATGCCACCAGCTTGCGGTCGCCGTGCTCCTCGCGCACGAGGACCACCGCCTCCGTCACCGCGGGGTGCGCCTGGAGCGCGGTCTCGATTTCGCCCAGCTCGATGCGGAAGCCGCGCAGCTTCACCTGATGGTCCACGCGGCCGATGAACTCGATGGCTCCGCTGGAGCGCAGGCGCACGAGGTCTCCCGTGCGGTACAGCCTCGCTCCGAGCACGGTGGAGAACGGGTCGGGGATGAACTTCTCCGCCGTCAGCTCCGGGCGCTCGTGGTAGCCGCGGGCCACGCCGTCGCCGCCCAGGTACAGCTCGCCCACCACGCCCCGGGGCACCGGGCGCAGCTCGCGGTCCAGCACGTAGCCCGTGGTGTTCGCGATGGGCCGGCCGATGGGAATGCTCCGCGCTCCGGCGTCCACGGACTCCACGCGGTGCCACGTGGCGAAGGTGGTGGTCTCCGTCGGGCCGTACACGTGCAGCAGGCGCCTCGGCGGGCCCGCGTCGAGCAGGCGGCGCACCGCCTCCGGGTCGCTCGCCTCGCCGCCGAAGAGCACGTGCTTCGCGGTACCGAAGCCCGCGGGGTACTCGCGGGCCATGCGGTTGAAGAGGGCCGTGGTCACGAACAGCGTGGTGATGCCGCTGTCTCGCACCGCCTTCGCCAGGTCCGCGGGGACCAGCGACGTGTCGCGCGGCACCAGCACCAGCCGCGCGCCGCTCAGCAGCGCGCCCCAGACCTCGAAGGTCGCCGCATCGAAGGACGTGTTGGACAGCTGCGCCACCCGGTCCTCGGGCGTCAGCCGGACGTAGTCCGTGTCCATCACCAGCCGGACGATGGCCCGGTGGTGCACCGCCACGCCCTTGGGTCGGCCCGTGGAGCCGGACGTGTAGATGATGTACGCCAGCCCCTCCGGCGTGACGGAGGCGCGCACGGGGTGGTGCGCCATGGCGTCCAGCATCGGCCGCTCCGTGTCCAGGTTCAGCGGAAGGATGCCCGGCGCGTCGAGCCCATCCCCCAGCGTGCCGTGCGTCAGCAGGAAGGGCACGCCGCTGTCGGCCAGCATGTACGCGAGGCGCTCGGTGGGGTGCGCCGGGTCCAGCGGCACGTACGCGCCGCCCGCCTTGAGGATGGCGAGCATCGCCACCACGAGGTCCACCGAGCGCTCCAGGCACACGCCCACGCGCACCTCGGGCCTCACGCCCATGCCCACCAGCCGCCGCGCGAGCTGGTTCGCCCGGCGCTCCAGTTCCGCGTACGTCACCGTCACGTCGCCCGCGACGATGGCCACCGCGTCCGGCGTGCGCTCCACCTGGGCCTCGAAGAGCGAGTGCACGCACGTCTCACGCGGGAACGCGGTGCGGGTGGCGTTCCAGTCCACCAGCGTCTCGCGCAGCTCCGCGTCGGTCATCAACTCCAGCGCGTCCACGCGCTGCTGGGGCGCGCGGCAGATGCCCTCCAGCAACCGCTGGTAGTGGGAGACGAGCCGCTCCATCGTGGCGGCTTCGAAGAGGTCCGCGTCGTAGTTGAGGTAGCCACCCAGCCCTCGCGCCGTCTCCGTGAGGGACAGCGTGAAGTCGAACTTGGACGTGCCGTTGTCGATCTCCTGCAAGCGCACCGAGAGGCCTGGAAGCGCCGGGTCACCCATGGGTGCGTTCTGCAGGGCGAACATCACCTGGAACAGTGGCTGGCGGGACAGGTCGCGCGTGGGCTCCAGCTCCTCCACGAGCTTCTCGAAGGGGACGTCCTGGTGCGCGAAGGCGCCCAGCGTCATGTCCTTCACCCGGGACAGCAGGGCGCGGAACGTCGGCCGGTCCTCCATCCGCGCGCGGAGCACCAGCGTGTTGACGAACACGCCGAGCAGCGACTCCAGCTCCTGGCTCGCACGGCCCGCGATGGGAGTACCGATGGTGACGTCCCGCTGACCGGAGTAGCGGGCGAGCAGCACCTGGAAGCCCGCGGCCAACACCATGAAGAGCGTGGCGCCCTCCTGGCGGGCCAGCGTGTTGAGGTCGTCGGTGAGCGCCTTCGGGAAGGCCACGCCCACCATGCCGCCGCGCTGGCGGCGCACGGCCGGACGCGCGAAGTCCGTGGGCAGCTCCAGCGGGGTGATGCCCTGGAGCTGCTCCTTCCACCAGGCGAGCTGCGTGTCGAGCACCTCACCCTGGAGCCAGTCGCGCTGCCACACGGCGTAGTCGGCGTACTGCACCGGCAGCTCCGGCAGCGACGAGGGCCGGCCGGACTGGAAGGCGCCGTAGAGGGTGGCCAGCTCGCGGACGAGCACGCCCACGGACCAGCCGTCGGAGACGCTGTGCTGCATGTTGATGCGCAGCACGTGCTCCTCGCAGCCCAGCTTCAGCAGCGAGGCGCGGAGCAGCGGGCCCGTGGAGAGCGAGAAGGGCTGGCGCGCGTCCTCCTGGCACAGGCGCAGGGCCTCGGCGCGGGACGCCTCCGTGGACTCGGTGGAGAGCTCCAGCACCGGCAGCTCGAAGCGAGAGGGCGGGTGGATGACCTGGGTGGGCTCACCCCTGGACACGGCGAAGGTGGTGCGCAGCACCTCGTGGCGACGGACGATTTCCTCGAAGGCCCGGCGCAGGGACTCCACGTCGAGCGGCCCGGACAGCCAGAGCGCGGCGGGAATGTTGTACGCGGCGTCTCCGGGGATGAGCTGGTCCACGAACCACAGGCGCTGCTGGGCGAACGACAGGGGCAGGGCGCCATCGCGCGACACGCGGATGAGCGCGGGCGCCTGGGACTTCGTGGCCGTGGCCTGGAGGTGCCGCGCGAGCAGGGCGACGGTGGGCGCCTCGAAGAGGCCACGCAGGGACAGGGTGATGCCGAGGCTGGAGCGGATGCGGGACACCACGCGCGTGGCCAGAAGCGAGTGGCCGCCCAGCGCGAAGAAGTCGTCATTCACGCCCACGCGCGGGAGGTTGAGCACCTCCGCGAAGGCGTCCGCGAGGAGCTGCTCCACGGGATTGCGCGGGGCCTCGGACGGGTCGGCGGCCACCGGCTGGGGCGCCTCCGGGGCGGGCAGCGCCTTGCGGTCCAGCTTGCCCGTGGGCGACAGGGGCAGGGTCTCCAGGACGACGAAGGCCGAGGGCACCATGTACTCGGGCAGTCGCTGCTTCAATGCCGCGCGCAGCGGGGCGGAGTCCAGGTCGGAGGACGCGGACTTCGGGACGACGTAGGCCACGAGGCGCGAGTCCCCGGTCACGTCGTCGCGCACGAGCACCACCGCCTCGTGGATGCCGGGCTGCGCGAGGAGGGCGGCTTCGATTTCGCCCAGCTCGATGCGGAGGCCGCGCAGCTTCACCTGGAAGTCGAGGCGGCCCAGGTACTCCAGCTCGCCGTCCGGCAGCCAGCGCGCACGGTCTCCCGTGCGGTACATGCGCGCGCGGGGCTCGGTGCTGAACGGGTCGGGGATGAAGCGCTCGGCGGTCAGCTCCGGCCGATGGAGGTAGCCGAGCGCCACGCCCACGCCGCCGATGTACAGCTCTCCCGGGATGCCGACGGGGAGCGGCTTCAGGTTCGCGTCCAGGACGTACAGCCGGGTGTTGGCGAACGGCCGGCCGATGGTGATGCGCTCCGGGTCCACCGGGCCCGACGTCACCGACGCGCACACCGTCGTCTCCGTGGGGCCGTACGCGTTGAGCATCAGCCGGCCCTCGCCCCAACGGCGAGCCAGGGCAGGGGGAAGGGCCTCACCGGCGGAGGCCACCGTGCGCAGCGCGGGCAGGGCTTCCGGCTGGAGTCGGGAGAGGACCGTCGGCGTTGAGGTGAGGGTGGTGATGTGCTGCGTGGACAGCAGGGACTGAAGCTCGTCGCCCGGCAGGAGCTGCTCGCGCGGTGCGAGGACCAGCGTGGCGCCGGACAGCAGCACGGAGAAGACCTCCCAGACGCACGCATCGAAGGCGGGGGATGCGAGCTGGAGTGCGCGCTCTCCAG
This sequence comes from Pyxidicoccus fallax, assembly GCF_012933655.1. Lineage (GTDB taxonomy): Bacteria > Myxococcota > Myxococcia > Myxococcales > Myxococcaceae > Myxococcus > Myxococcus fallax. The sequence continues at coordinate 27,992 of NZ_JABBJJ010000059.1, forward strand.
GGGCCAGCCGCAGGCTGCGCGCGGCGGCCAGCGCGGTGTTCACGAGACCGCGGTGGTGCAGCAGCGTGCCCTTCGGCCGTCCGGTGCTGCCCGACGTGTAGATGACGTAGGCGAGGTCATCAGGGGACAGGGGCGGGGAGACCCTCGTCGCCGTGGGCCGTTCGGGCTCCACGTCCAGGCACACCACCCGCGCGCCGTGCCCCGGCATGCGCTCGGCCAGCTCCCGGTGCGTCAGCAGCACCTTCGCGCCGGAGTCCTCCAGGTAGTACTTCAGCCGCTCCGGCGGATGCGCCGGGTCCATCGGCAGGAAGGCGCCGCCGGCCTCCAGCGTGGCCAGCATGGCCACCACGAGGTCCGCGCTGCCACGCTCCACGCAGAGCGCCACGCAATCCGCCGTGCCCACGCCGAGCGAGCGCAGGCGCGCTCCCAGCTCACGGCCCCGCCGCTGAAGCTCGCGGTACGTGAGGGACACCGCTCCCGCGATGAGTGCGACGGCGTCCGGCGTGCGCTCCACCTGCTGGTCGAACACCCGGTGCGCCAGCGGCTCCGGCGGCAGCTCCACCGCCGAGGCATTCCACTCCACCAGGAGCCGGCGACGCTCGTCCTCGCCCATCAGCGGCAGCTCGGACAGGCGAGCGCCCGGGGCGCGGACGATGCCCTCCAGCAGCCGGCGCAGGTGCGCCACCATGCGCGCCGCCGTCTCCGGCGTGAAGAGGTCCGCCGCGTAGCGCAGGGCCCCCATCATGTCGTAGCCCGTGTCCACCAGGTGCAGGTGCACGTCGAGCTGTCCATCCTGTTGTGCGAAGAACGGCACCGGCTCACCCGGCAGCGACGAGCCCGCGCCCAGTCCCGGCAGCCGCAGCATCGCGTCCACCGAGATGCCCGCCTCGATGAACTGCGGGCGGCTCGAGTCCGGCTTCATCCCCAGCTTCTCGGACAGCCGGTGGAAGGGAAAGTCCTGGTGCTCCAGCGCGCCCAGCACCTTCGCGTACAGCCGCTCCGTCAGCTCGCGGAACGTGGGGTCGCCCTCCAGGTCCCCGCGCATCACCACGAAGTTCACCAGGTACCCGGACAGCCGCTGATGGTCGGCTTGCGTGCGGCCCGACATCGGCGTGCCCACCATGATGTCCGTGCGCCCGCTGTACCGGTGCAGCAGCGTCTGCCACGCCGCGAGCATCACCGCGAAGAGCGTCTTGCCCTCCGTGCGCGCCAGGGCGCGAAGGTTCGCGGACAGCTCCGGGCCGAAGCTCAGCTCGTGCACCGCGCCTCGGAACGTCCACACCGGCGGGCGAGGGTGGTCCGCCGGCAGCTCCAGCGGCTGCGGCCCGCCCTGGAGTTCCTTCAGCCAGTACTGCTCCATCTTCTGGCCACGCGCCCCGGCGAGCATCTCCTGCTGCTGGCGCACGTAGCCCGCGTAGTCCACCGGTAGCGGTGCGAGCCGGGCCGCCTCGCCGCCCGTCTCCTCGCGGTAGAGCTGCTGCAGCTCCTCCAGGAGCAGCGCCATGGACCACAGGTCCGTCGCGATGTGGTGGATGACGAGCAGCAGGACATGGTCATCCGGAGCCACCGAGAAGATGTCCAGCCGCGCCACCGGGCCATGCTGGAGGTCGAACGGCCGCAGGTAGCTGCGCCGCATGTGCTCGAAGAGCCGGGCGTCCGTCACGCCCGCCACGTCGTGGTGCTCCAGCGCCACGCCCTGCCGCTCGTTGACGCGCTGGCGCGGGCCCTCGGCCGTCGTCTCGTACGTGGTCCGCAGCACCGCGTGGCGCGCGGCCAGCCGCTGCAGGGTGCGCTCCATGGCCTTCAGGTCCACGGGCGCGTGGACGCGGATGGGCAGCGCGACGTTGTACGCCGCGCTCTCCGGCGCGAGCTGGTACAGGAACCACAGCCCCCACTGGTTCTCCGAGAGCGGGAACAGCGTGTTCGAGGCCGCCGACCCCTGCTGCTTCAAGAGCTGCGCGAGCTGCTTGCGCTGCTCCGGAGACAGCGCCGCCAACCGATCCTTCAACGAACTCTGCATGTCCGTGTCTCTCTCTGGGTGCACGAATGGCAAGGCGGGGGCCGCGGGGCCCCCGGACGTGGACGAACTGGCAATGAGACAGGGCGGGTCCGGCTAGTGTGTCAGCCGCTCGCCGCCGTGCTGCTCGGTCGTGAGCTCCCGCTCCAACGCCAGGAGGAGCGCCTGCTGCTCCTCCTCGGACAGGTCCTTCAGGCTCGACGCCAGGTCACCGACCTCGGGGGCTGGCTCCGGCGCCGCCATCACCACGGCAGCGGCGGGAGGCTGGGGCTTCGCGGACTCCACCTTCGCGGGCTCGGCGTCGGCCGGGGCCGCGTCGGCGGACGGCAGGCGCGTCAGCAGCATGGCCGCGAGCGACGTGACGCTCGCGCCCTGCAGCAGCTCGATGAGGGTGGGACCCACGCCGAGGCCGCCCACCATCTGCATCCGCAGCTCCACGGCGATGATGGAGTCCAGGCCCAGCGTCTGGAGCAGCAGCTGCCGGTCCACCTGCTCCGGCGACAGCCGCAGCGTGCGGGCCACCACGCCCGCGAGGAAGTCCTCCAGCACCCGCTGGCGGGTCGCATCGTCCTTCGCCTCCGCCAGCTGCGCGCGCACGTTCTCCCGCGGGCCGGACTGCTCGTCGGCCGGAGCGCTCGCGGCGAGCTGCTCGGCGATGGGCCGGATCATCGCGGGCGTCTCCGCGGTGGGGTAGCCGGTGCGGAGGATGCGCTGCCAGTCCGCCGCGAGCACCACGACCTGCCGCAGGTCATGTTGCATGGCGCGCTCCAGCGCCTCCACGCCCTGGGCTGGTCGGATGGGGATGATGCCGCGCCGCTCGAAGTCGTGGGCCACCTGCTCCTCGCTGGCCATGCCCACCTCGTCCCAGGCGCTCCAGTTGACGGACAGCGCCTGCAGGCCCTGGTTCCGGCGCGCGTGCGCCAGGCTGTCCAGGAACGCGTTGCTGGCCGCGTAGTCCGCCACGCCCATGGAGAAGCCGAGCGCGTTGACGGAAGAGCAGAGGACGAAGAAGTCCAGCGGCGCGTCCGCCAGCAGCCGGTGCAGGTTCCACCCACCGGCCAGCTTCGGCGCCAGCGTGTCGCGCAGGTGTGACGCCTCCAGGTCGGAGAAGCGCCGCGGCTGCACCACGCCCGCCGCGTGGATGACGCCTCGGATGGGCGGCCAGCCCTCGCGCCGGAAGTCCTCCACGAACGCGCGCATCCGCTTCTCGTCCGTCACGTCCAGCGCCACCGCGTGGACGCTCGCGCCCAGCGCCTCCAGCTCACGCACGGCCGCGAGCTGCCGGCCCACCGAGGAGTCGGCCGCCACCGTGTGCCACTTGTGCCGCTCGGGCAGCGGCGTGCGGCCCGCCAGCACGAGCCGGCGCGCCCCGCGCTCCACCAGCCAACGCGCGAACACCAACCCCAGGCCACCACGCCCGCCGGTGATGAGGTACGACGCGTCCGGCCGCAGCCGCGCGGGCAGCGAGCCGCCGGCCACCCGCGGCGCGGGCACCATGCGCTCGCCCCAGAGCTGCTCACGCCGCAGCGCCAGCAGGGGCTCCATCGAGGGCCGCGACAGCAGCGAGAGCAGCCGCTCCACCTCCGAGTCGGGCGCGGACGGGTCCAGGTCCACCGCGCCGCCGGCCAGCTCCGGGTATTCCTGCTGGAAGAGCGCGGCGGCGAAGCCCCACAGCGGGCTCTGCGCCACCTCCAGCGTGCGCACATCGCCCGGCACGTACTTCGCGCCGCGCGTGAGCACCCACAGGCGCGGCGGCTTCGACCAGGCCGCCGTCTGCAGCGCCTGAGAGAGGTGCATCAGCGCCACCAGGCCCGGGCCCTGCGCGTCCATCAGCGTGTCCGACGTCAGCTCCCGCGTGGGCCGCGCATCCAGGCCCCACAGGTGGAGGACTCCGTCCGGACGTCCCCGGGCCTCCAGCTCCGCCAGCAGCCGGTCGAAGTGCTTGCGCTTCTCCGGGTTCACCTCGAAGCGGCGCCCGTCGCGCGACGCGCGGAACGCGGTGCCCGGCCGCACCCGCACCACGCTTCCGCCCGCCGCCTCCAGCGCGGAGGCCAGCCGGTTGCCCAGGCCGTGCGCGTCTTCCAGCACCAGCCAGGACTTCGCCGCCCGCGCCGGCTCCGTCGCGGAGTCCTGCGCCAGCGGGTGCCAGGTCATCTCGTAGAACATGTCCGGCGTGGCGTGCGAGCGCGACGAGGCCTCCAGCGACTGCACGCGGATGCCCTCCAGCGACACCAGCAGCCGGCCGTCCTCCGAGTACACGTCCAGCGAGCCGGACATGGACCGACGGCTGCTGTCCTTCATCCGGCCATGCACCCAGAGCCGTCCCGACAGCGGCCCGTGGATGGCGATGCGGTCGATGCCAGTGGGCAGCGACGCCTCCTTCGCGCCCGACGCCAGGGTGCCCGCGATGAGCACCTGGAAGCAGACGTCGAGCAGGGGAGGGGGCAGCTCGAAACCGGTCAGGTCCGCGGTGTCCTCCGCCTTCAGCTCCACCAGGGCGAGCGTCTCGTTGCCACGCGCGGCCAGCCGGCGCAGGCCCTGGAAGCGGGGGCCGTACTCGAAGTGTCGCGAGCGCAGCCGCTCGTAGCACTCGGTGGCGTCGGACTCGGGCACGCCCGCGAAGGACGCCTTCACGGCCGCGAGCTGGCCCGGCACCGCGGCGCGCGTGGGAATGGCGCGGAAGCGGCCCCGGGTGTGCGGCTGCCACGTGGCCTCCGTCGTGCTCGTGCGGCTGTAGACGGTGAAGCTCGCGTCATCCAGGTCCAGCACCGTCTGGAGGGACACGGGCTCGCGCGGGAAGAGCGCGTTGCGGAACTGGATGTCATGCAGCTCCACGCCACCGGTGGCGCGGCCCGTGGCCTGCCGCAGCGCGGCCAGTCCCATCTCCAGGTAGCCCGCGCCGGGGAACACCACCGCGCCCTGGATGGCATGGTCCACCAGCCACGCGGGCGAGGTGCGCGCCACCTGGCCCTGCCACGTCGGCTGCGCCGCGATCTGGCGCTTGCCCAGCAGCGGGTGCGTCATGGGCTCCAGGCGCTGCGTCCGGGACTCGGCGGACTCCTGCCAGTAGAGCTGGTGGTCCCACGCGTAGCGCGGCAGCGGCACCGGCCGCTTCGCCGCGCCCGGGAAGACGCCCTCCCAGTCCGGCGACACGCCCAGCGCATGGAGCGCGCCCAGCGTGCCGAGCATCCCCCGCACGTCGTCATCGCCGCGCTTGAGCGTGGGCAGGGTGCGCACGGGCGTGTTGCGCTGCTGGGCGCACTCGTTGATGGAGCCGCCGAGCACCGGGTGCGGTCCCACCTCCACGAAGGTGCGGTAGCCGTCCGCCATCATGTTCTGGGCGGCCAGCGCGAAGCGCACCGGGTCTCTCACGTTGAGCCACCAGTAGTGCGCATCCAGCTCCGGGCCGGCGGCGCGCTGGCCCGTCACCGTGGACCAGAGCGGCACCTTCGCGCGCACCGGGCGCAGGTCCGCCAGGGACGACAGCAGCTCGTCGCGCAGCGGGTCCATGTAGTGGCTGTGGAAGGGCACATCCACCTTGAGGAAGCGGCAGAAGACACCACGTCCGGACAGGGGCGTCACCAGCCGCTCCAGCGCGGAGGGCTCGCCCGCCAGCGTCACCGAGCTGGGGCTGTTGACGGCGGCGATGGACACGCCCTCGGTGCCCTCGATGAGGGCCACGGCCTCCTCGTACGGAATGCCGACCGCCACCAGCTTGCCCTGGCCGGCCGTCAGGTGCTGCAGGCGGCTGCGGTGGTACACGACCCAGCAGCCCTGCTCCAGGGTGAGCACGCCGGACGCCCAGAAGGACGCCGCCTCACCGGTGCTATGGCCGACGATGGCCGAGGGAGCGATTCCCCAGGAGCGCAGCAGCTCCGTCAGGCCCACCTGCACGGCGAAGTTGGCCGGCTGCGAGATGCGCGTCTCCGTCATCTTCGAGCGCGACTCCTCCGCCATCAGCTCCTTCATCAGCGACCAGTCCGTCCACTGCCCGAGGATGGCGTCGCAGCGCTCCACCGCCTGGCGGAACACCGGCTCCGCGCCCAGCAGCGCCCGGCCCATGCCCCACCACTGCGGGCCCATGCCCGTGTAGACGAAGGCCAGCTCCGAGCGCGCCTTCGCCGACGCCTGTCCCGTGGACAGCCCCGCCCGCGTCGCGCCCTCCAGCCAGCCGTGCAGCGTGTCCGCCAGCTCGCGGTACGAGTCCGCCACCACCGACAGCCGGTGCGGGTGGTGCGTGCGGCGCGTGGCCGCCGCGCCCGCCACCTCGCGCAACCGGGGCGCACCGGACGTCTCGGCCAGCCCCTTCCAGCGCGAGGCCAGGTGGCGCAGCGCCTCTGGGCTCCGCGCCGACAGCGTCACCAGCGTGGGCCCGTCCACGACGGGCTCGGCCTTCTCGACCGGAGCCTTCGGCGCCTCGGAGAGCAGCGCGTGCGCGTTGGTGCCGCCGAAGCCGAACGAGTTCACCGCCACCACGGCCGGGCCGTCACCCGCGGGCATGGGCTCCAGCTCGCGAGGCACGCGCAGCTTCAGTGCGTCGAAGTCGATGTTGGGGTTGGTGCGCTGCAGGTGCAGGTGCGGGGGAATCTGGCCGTGCTTCAGGCACAGCGCCGCCTTGATGAGGCCAGCCACGCCCGCCGCCGCCTCCAGGTGGCCGATGTTCGTCTTCACCGAGCCCACCACGCAGCGGCCCTCGGCGCGGCCCTGGCCGAAGACCTCGCCCAGGGCACGGGCCTCGATGGGGTCTCCCACCGGGGTACCGGTGCCGTGCGCCTCGATGTAGCGCACCTGGTGCGGTGCCAGCCCGGCCCGGCGCAGCGCCTCGCGCGCCACCGCCTTCTGCGCCTCGCCGTTGGGCACGGTGATGCCGTTGGTGCGGCCGTCCTGGTTGGCCGCGGTGCCACGGATGACGGCGTGGATGGTGTCCCCGTCCCGGAGCGCGGCGGACAGGGGCTTGAGCACCACGAGCCCCGCGCCCTCGCCGCGCACGTAGCCGTTGGCGCGCGAGTCGAACGTCTTGCAGCGCCCGTCCGGCGACAGCATGCCCGCCTTGGACTCGGAGATGGTGTACCCGGGTTGGAACATGGTGCTGGCGCCGCCGGCCAGCGCCAGCGTGGACTCACCGCTCCACAGGCTCTGGCAGGCCAGGTGCACCGCCACCAGCGAGGACGAGCACGCCGTGTCCAGCGAGACGCTCGGCCCGCGCAGGTCGTACCAGTACGACAGGCGGTTGGACACCATGGTCATCGCCGAGCCCGTGCCGCTGTGGGGCCCGAGCAGCTCCGTGTTTCCCTGCTGGAGCTGGTACACGGTGGCGTCCACCGTGAAGGCGCCCACGAAGACGCCCGTCCTGCTGCCCGCCAGCGACTCCGGCTTGAGGCCCGCGTCCTCGAACGCCTCCCAGGACACCTCCAGCAGCCAGCGCTGCATCGGGTCCAGGTACGCCGCCTCGCGCGGCGACATCCCGAAGAACATGGCGTCGAAGGCGCCCAGCGGCTGATCCACGAAGCCCCCCCACTTCGTGGTCGCCTTGCCGGGGCGGTCCGGTGACGCGTCGTAGAACGTGGAGATGTCCCAGCGGTCCTTCGGAATCTCCCCGACGGCGTCCACGCCATGTATCAAAAGGCGCCAGAATTCCTCGGGGCCCTTCGCGCCGGGAAAGCGACAGCCCATGCCAATGATTGCGATTGGCTCCAGCGCGGCGCCCGGCTGGGATGAAGACAAAGCAATACCGCTCTCGACGGAAGTCCCGTCCATGTCGCTTCCCCCTCTTTTGATTGCGACCTTCCCCAATGATTGACAGGTCGCAGACAGGTCCCCTATAGCAATTCGCTAAAGCCTGTCATGTATGAGTATTACAAAATACTTTTACAGCGGGTCAACAGCGTTCTGTGTCGTCGCAGATCCGAAACGGGCATGGGGCCCGGAAGTCACATCGAAGAAGGGGGAGTCATGAATCGGTCTCCGTATTCTCAGTGGATGATGGTCGCGCTGCTGCTGCTGGGAACCGCAGCCAGTGCAGGGACAGTGCCAGCCGCCAGCGAGCCGCGGCCCGAGCCACGGCCGGAGCAACGGACGCTGCTGGATGGGGAGCGGGAGTACGGCGGCTACGGCGGCCCTTCGGCGACCTATTCGCGGATGCTGGGGAAGAACGTGCTGCTCGTGGGTGGACGCGGCGCATGGCTCATCGATCGGCGCTTCGCGGTGGGCGCGGCCGTCAATGGCCTCATCCCGACGCGCGCGGCATTCCCCGTAGGAACGAACGAGCGCTACGATCTTCGCCTGGGGTACGGCGGATTGTGGCTGGAGTACGTCTTCACCCCGCACCGGGTACTGCACTCCACGGTCGGCGTTCTCCTCGGAGGTGGGTGGCTGAACCGACGCAGTGGGAGGTTCGCCGGCGAGGAGACCCTGGGGGTCGATGCCCTGTTCGTCACAGAGCCTTCGGTCATGACCGAAGTGAATGTGACGGGGTTTTTCCGCATCGGCGCGGGGGTGAGCTACCGCTACATGGGCGGGGTGGATCTGGAGGGGCTGGAGAGCAGTGACCTCAGCGCCTTCGCGGGGACGCTGTACCTCAAGTTCGGCAGCTTCTGAGGACCTGCCCTGCTACAGCCCGACAGCGATTGTGGCTTCCGGAGCGACAGCGTGTAACGAATCAAGACACAGCTTGTTGCTCCGGAGGCCACGGGGTGTTGCTCCGGAGGTTACAGACACGTGGGGATCAAGCCCGCGGGTTCTGCAGGTCCTCGACGACGAAGGGCGCGCAGGGGCGGCCCTCGGTGTCACGGAAGGACACGTGGAAGCGCAGCGCCCGGCGCTGCTCGCCATGGCGGTTGTAGTCGGTACCCTCGCGCCACGCGTGGAGATACAGCGCGTAGAGGCCGTCACCCACCTTCTCCAGCGAGGGGTGACCGGGGCCGTTCCACGCGCCTCGGAGGGCGGGGCTCTCGCTGTCCATCAGCAGCCGCTCGTTCCAGACGCGGCCCTGCATGACGTCGTCGAGCCGGCCCACGTAGGTGCGGTACTCGTGGTTGCCGAAGAAGCCGGCGCTGTAGAGCACGTAGAGGTGTCCGTTCTCCCGGACGAAGAACTGGCCCTCGACGAGCCCGCCGTGCTGCGGCCCGTTGCTGAGGATGACGTTGGGCGTGCCCACGAAGCGGAGCTTCCCGTCCGCGTCGAGGGTGAACTCACGGGCCACCAGGGGGGTGGGCGCCACGCGCCGGCGGCCCGTGGCAGGGTCCTCCCAGCGCAGGGCGTTGCCGTCCACCTTGATGACGAGCGCGTGGCGCGGGCGTCCGCTGCCGTCGTCCTCCAGCCGCACCACGGTGCCGTCGATGGTGCCCAGCACGGGGTTGGGGCCCGCGGGCCCGCCCGGGTAGTCCGGCACCAGCGTCTTCACCTTCGGGTTGACGTCCAGGGGGCCGTGGTCCGTCCACGGGCCCCCGATGTCGCGGCTGGTGGCGTACGCGCTGCGCAGGATGCCCTGGCGATCTCTCGCCGTGTAGAAGAGGACGAGCTGGTCGCCCATCTCGAAGACTTCCGGCGCCCAGCGGGCCCGCAGGAGGTCGCGGGGCAGGTCCGGCTCGGTGGGCACCGGCTCACCCTGGTTCCACCAGTCCGGGAGCTGGTCCTCGGGGAAGAGGCTCACGTGGCGCCCGTCCTTCATGGCGGGCTCGAAGCACGCGCGCTCCACGCTCCAGCGATAGAGGGGGAACGCGTGGGGGGCGTCGTTGTGGGTGGCGATGAGCCACGCGCCCGCGGTCCGCGCGCCACCCGGGCTCGTGTCCGACAGCTTCAGCACGAACGGATCCGGCATGTTGCCCGGCAGGAGCGACTCCGGTACGCGGGCGGGGCGGGCGAGCAGCTCGGCGAGCGTGGGATTGCCTCGCGGTGCCACGTCGAAGAGGCCCGGCACGGTCGAGCTGAGCGCGTTGGCGTGCCCGGCTGCTGGCAGCTCGGACCGCGAGGAATCAAGGGGACGGGGGGAAGACGTCGGGAAGTTCTTTTCGGGCGTCATCGGGTTCACGGGGAGTGAGCGCGGCGCTAACCGCTCCGGGCAAGCGAGGCATTCCGCCGCGCGGCGCTTCTCCGCGACCCAGGTCAGCCCGTCTGCTGAGCAGGCACAGGCGGGAGCATCCCGAACCACCACACGGCATGGGTCGCTCCCCCAGCGAGCGTTCCCCAGGCGCACGTCGGGCCGCTCGCGAAGGCGGCGGCCCGGAGGGAGTAGGACGCTCAGCGGCTCCGCGAGCGCTTCTTCACCGCCACGCGACGCTTCGTGGCGTTCTCGGGCTCGGGGGCGGGGGCGGGCGCCTCCGCCAGGAACTGGAGCCAGGTGTCGATCTCCGCCGCCTGCTGCTTCTTCTCCAGCTTCAGGTACCGCTCGCGGGCGCGCAGGGCCTCCTCGCGAATGCTGGCCGGCTCCGTTCCCGTCTCCCAGAGCGCCTTCGCCAACGCGAAGCCCGTTTGCGCCAGCGCCTCGGGCTCGACGTCCTCGTACGCGAGCGCCTTGCGCAGGGGCGGGACGGCGTCGGCGGCGCGCCCCTGGGCCAGCAGCACCTGGCCGATGCCGTCGTACGAATAGGAGAGGTTGGAGTCGTCCTCGCCCAGCGCCTCGCGCTTGAGCGCCACGGCCTGCTCGAAGGTGGCGAGCGCCTCCTCGTGGCGCTTCATGGCCAGCAGGTCCATGCCAATCTCGTCCAGCGCGTCGGCGACGAGGGGATGCTTGGGTCCGAAGGCGGCCTTGCGCACCTCGAGCGCGGCCTGGGCGTGGGGCAGGGCGCGGGTGGGGTCACCGCTCTCGCGCAGGGCGGTGGCCAGCATGGCGTGACGGTTGCCCATCTCCGGGTGGCTCTGTCCCTTGGCGAGCTTCGTCTGCTGGAGCGCCTCGGTGAGCAACTGGATGGCGCGCGCATGCTCACCCAGGCGCAGGGCCGCGAGCCCCTCGCTGAAGGACACCTTGGCGCGCTTCGGGTGCTCCGGACCGAGCGTGTCCCGCTGCAGCACGCGCGCCTTCGCGAAGGAGTCGCGGGCCTCCTGGTAGCGGCCCTGCATCATGCGGATGTTGCCCAGGTTGCCGAGCAGGTCGATGGCCAGCAGCGGCTCACCGCCGAGCCGCGCGAGGACGGACTCCGCGACCTGGCCCCAGCGCTCCGCCTGTTCCATCTTGCCGTGGCTGGCCTGCGCGAAGATGAGGCGGACGAGGATCTCCAACCGCATCCGGTCCGAGCGGCTCGCCTCCGCGGCGTCGAGCGCCCGCTCCAGCTCCCGCAGGCCCGCGTCCGCCTCGCCCATCTGCTGCTGGAGCCAGCCCAGGTGGTTGCGCAGCTCGGCCTGAAGCGGGAGCCAGCCGGTGGCTTCCACCTCGGGCTGGAGCTTCCGGGCGTGCTCCAGCGCCTTCGGGTAGCGGCCCGCGTCGAAGAGCGCCTTCACGTCCGCGAGTCGAGAGCCCAGCCCATCGATTGAGGCACGCAGCAGCGGGTCCGTGGGCAGCGGTGTCTGCTCCGTCAGCGACGCCAGGTCCCCGCACGGCTGCAGCGAGGGGAGGGCGGCGACGGCATCCACGGACCGCTCCACCACCTTGCCGTCCGCATCGGAGAGCTGGCCCACCAGGGCCCCCAGGTCCTTGCGGCGCCGGTCCAGGCACACCATGCGCAGCGACAGCAGCTCCTCCGTCTGCGTGCCGCGCACCCGCGTGTCCTCGCACGCCTCGGTGTGCAGGCGCGCCCAGTCCCCCGCGTAGCCATCCAGCATCCGGCTCACGCGTTCCGCGCTGTCGTGGGCGAAGGGGCGGCCGGTGGCGACGAAGGCCGCCGCCAGCTTCTCGCGCGAGGCGGGGCCCCACGTGGAGGCCACCAGCGACTCCGCCCCTGCGCACACCTGCGACTGCTGGTGGAGGTAGAGGCCCACGCCCACCGAGGCCAGCGCCACGGTGCCCACGGCCGCCAGCACGCCGCGCCGGCGCGCCAGGCGCGTCTGCTGGGACAGGGCCTCCAGCAGCGCCTCCATCGTGGGGAACCGGTCATCCGGGTGGAGCGACAGTCCGCGCAGCACCGCGCGCCGCACCCACGCGGGCACGCGCGCCTCTCGCGGGGGCTCGCGGATGATGCTGCCCGGCGGCTCCTTCCGGAGCACCTCCGCGGAGAGCGTTCCAGGAGCCAGGAAGGCCTTGGACGCCGCCCGGTGCAGCTGCCGGTAGTCGAAGGGACGCTTGCCGTAGAGGGCCCAGTACAGCGACGCGCAGAAGCTGAACTGATCCGAGCGCGCGGTCGCGCCCTGATCCACGTACTGCTCCGGCGGCATGTACTGCGGCGTGCCGAGGACGGCGCCGGCCGCGGTGAGCTCGGAGGACAGTCCGGCGCCGCTGCGCTCCTCGCGCGTCACGTCGGCGTCCTCGTCCTCGTCAGCGGAGTCCGCCGACAGCCGGGCGATGCCGAAGTCCGTCACGTACACGCGCGAGCCATTGCCGATGAGCACGTTGGCCGGCTTGAAGTCGCGGTGGATGAGCCCCGCCTGGTGGGCCGCGGACAGGCCCTGGCCCGCCTCCAGGAAGACGCGCAGCACCTCCTGCCATGGGTGCCCGCCCTGGCGGATCCAGTCGTGCAGGTTCTGGCCCTGGATGAACTCCATGGCCACGAAGACCTGCTGGCCGAAGGTGCCCACGTCATGGACGGTGATGACGTTGGGGTGGGAGACGCGGGCCATGGCCTGCGCCTCTCGCAGGAGCCGCGCGCGCCCCTGCTCCTCGGGGCCCGCGAGGTCCGGGTGCAGCAGCTTCAGCGCGACCTTGCGGTCCAGGTCCGGATCATACGCCGCGTACACCATCCCCATGCCGCCCTGGCCCACGGGCTTGAGGATGACGTAGCGCTCGACGTGGGTGCCGCGCGCGAGGGGGCCCTGCTCGTGGACGCCCGTGTTCCGACGGCGCGCCGGGGACCCCGGATTGCGCGGCGGCGGGCCTCCGGTGTCCACCCATTCCTCCGGGCGCCCGGTGTTCGGGCGCGCGGACATCACGGGGGCGGGGGACTCCTGCGTCTGTTCATCCGTGGGCTGGCGGGCCATGCGTCGGGAATCCTAGCTGAGGCGGAGCGCCCCCGTGCGGCGTGGCCCTCAGCCCCACGACTCGTAATTGATCTTCTTGCCGATGCCGCCCTGGTTCAGCTCCAGGTTCTTCAAGCGCGAGAGCACGAGCTTGTCACTCTCGTGGGGGCTGTTCTCCATCCTGCCCAGGATCTTGTTGATGCCCTTGGTTCCCTTCGCCTTGAGCTTCAGCAGCCGCTCCGCCGCCGCCTGGACATCCTCGTCGGTCTTGATCTTCTTCAGGACGGGCTTGTCCGCCTTCGCACCGTCCTTGTCGTGGTGCTTGTAGCTGACGATCAGTCTGAACGCCTTGTTCTTGCTGGACGACTTGCCGGCGGGCTCGGGCGCGGCCGGCTGCGCGACGAAGTCGGTCTTCACGCCCGTGTAGACGTCATCCGTGGCCGTGAAGGCGTTCTTGTCCGCCTTGGTCTTCGTGGGGGGCTTCTTCTCCGCGGGCGCCGGGCTCGGCGCGGGCCTCGCACCGGCCGCGCTGGAGCCCATGAACCGGTCCTGCATCGAGGAGAGGCCCATGCGGTCACGGCCAGGCCGCCGGAAGTCGGAGCCGCCGTACGTGCTGTTCCTGAAGTGGGAGGACGGCTGGAAGGAGTCCGCCCCGCGACGTTCCCACTGCCGCTCGCCATCGAAGTTCGGGCCCATGTCCCCATAGCGGTGGGTGAAGGGGTTGTTCCGCACGTACTCCGCCCAGCCAGGGGGGTATTGGAAGGAGCGGTGGTCCACCAGGCCCGGCTGTGCCGGAGGCGGCGCGGGCTCCTTGGGCTTCAGGTCCCCTCCGGGGCGCGAGACGGGAATGAGCATGCCTCCGTCCGGCGGAGCCCCGTTGACGGCCTTGGCGAGCTGCTGCGGCGTGACGATGCTGGTGCCCTTCTTCAGCGGATCCGAGATGACGAAGTTGCCATCGGCCGTCATCTTGCGGACCAGGACGTAGTGAGAACTCTTCTCCTTCGTCTTCGGGTCCTCGACCTTGACCTGGGCGATGAGCATGCGCCCCTTCTTCAGCTCGCCCTTCACGGCCGCGTTGTCGTAGGGGCCGCCGAGCGCGGGGCCCGCGATGGGCACGTTGGCCTTCTCGAGCATCTTCGCGATGCCCCGGGGCGTGCTTCCCTGCTCGGTGACGACCCCGCGACCCAGGCGGTTGATGAGCTGGGCATCCGAGAGCTTGGCGAGCTTTCCATGGCCGCGCGCCAGCATGGCCACCACGGAAGGGCCGCAGTTGAACGCGGCATTCACGTACTGGGCGTTCCGTCCCTTGGGGTGGGTCTGGCTGACGTGACCCATGGGCTGCCAGCCGTCCTTGCTCGCCTGCTTGGACTGGACGGCCTGGGACGCCTTGGATTTCGCGGCCGTCATCGAACTGAAGATCTGGCGGATCACAGCGGGACCTCCCGGGAGGTAGGTACACCCTCAGCCCGGGATTATCGGGGGAGCCCGGAAAGGGTTTCCTCGGATCACGGGGCAGATCCGACAAAAACCCACATCAGGCGTCACCCACGCGACAACCGAGCGGGTCCAAGCTCCTGAAATGAACAGGAAAAGGGGGAGGGGCCCGCGGCCGCCGACGTTCGGGAACAGTCCACCCCCCCGGGCGCACCTCCCCCGTGACTACGCCGGGCATTGGACTCGCGGGCCTCCACCCAAATGGCGAACGGATTCCGGGGGAAAATGTCGCATTCGGACTGGATTTTTCCTCGCCCGGGGTGCGGCCAGGAGGGCGTGCATATAAGGAGAGTCCTTGTGGGGAGGGCTGCGCCGGGGCAGACCCGTTCTTAAGTAGGTGCTGGGTCCATCCGGCCGGGGTTTCGAGCCCGTCCGCCTGGGGTCCTACCAGGCGGACGAGGAACGGCGGGCTTGACAGGGCCGGTGTAGGGCATCCACCCAAGGTCACAAGGAGCACGTGCTCGCTTGACTCCCGGAATCTCCGGTGTCTAGGGTGCGCGGCTTCCGTAAATTCAAGGTCCTCATGACGAGGACGAGCGCTCCGGCCCGTTGCTCCCCGCAGGCCGCTGCGTACACCCACAATCAGGGGGCAGCTGTACCGTTTCAAAGGACTTCCTCTACATGCAGCAGAACGTGAACCAGCAGGTCGGGATGGACGGCGGTGACGAGGATTTCGCCGCACTGTTCGAGGCCTCGCTCAAGGAGCGCGGTGGTGACGGCATCCTGAAGGAAGGGGAGATCGTCAAGGGCACCGTGGTCCAGGTGACGAAGGACTTCGCGATTGTCGACATCGGCTACAAGTCCGAGGGTCAGGTCCCGATCTCCGAGTTCACCAACCCTCGCGGTGAGGTCTCGGTCAAGGCCGGCGACCCCGTCGAGGTTCTCCTGGAGAGCCGCGAGAACGACACCGGCATGGTCGTCCTCTCCAAGGAGAAGGCCGACAAGATGCGCATCTGGGACGAGATCAGCGCCGCCTGCGAGCGCGACGAGATCGTCAAGGGCACCATCGTCGGCCGCGTGAAGGGTGGCCTCTCCGTCGACATCGGCGTGAAGGCGTTCCTCCCTGGCTCCCAGGTGGACATCCGCCCGGTGCGCAACCTTGACCAGTACATCTCGAAGGAATTCGAGTTCAAGGTCATCAAGTTCAACAAGAAGCGCGGCAACATCGTTCTGTCCCGCCGCGTCCTCCTCGAGAAGCAGCGCGAGGAGATGAAGAAGGAGACCCTGAAGAACCTGCGCGAGGGCGCGGTCCTCAAGGGCGTGGTCAAGAACCTCACCGACTACGGTGCGTTCATCGACCTCGGCGGCATCGACGGCCTGCTCCACATCACGGACATGTCCTGGGGCCGCATCGGTCACCCCAGCGAGATGTTCAACGTGGGTGACGAGGTCCGCGTCGTCGTCCTCAAGTTCGACCCGACGCAGGAGCGCGTCAGCCTGGGCCTCAAGCAGATCCAGGAGGACCCGTGGCACCGCGCCGACGAGAAGTACCCGGTCGGCACCCGCGTGCGCGGCAAGGTCGTCTCCATCACCGACTACGGCGCGTTCATCGAGATCGAGCAGGGCGTCGAGGGTCTGGTGCACGTGTCCGAGATGTCCTGGACCAAGCGCCTCAAGCACCCGTCCAAGATTCTGGAGGTCGGCCAGGAGGTCGAGGCCGTCGTCCTGGACATCGATCCGAAGGCCAAGCGCATCGCGCTGGGCATGAAGCAGATCGAGCAGAACCCCTGGACGCTGCTCGAGGACAAGTACCCGATCGGCTCCGTCATCAAGGGTCAGATCCGCAACGTCACCGACTTCGGCGTGTTCGTCGGCGTCGAGGAGGGCGTGGACGGCCTGGTGCACGTGTCCGACATCTCGTGGACCCAGCGCATCAAGCACCCGGGCGAGATGTTCAAGAAGGGCGACGAGGTCGAGGCGGTGGTGCTCAACATCGACGTCGAGAACGAGCGCTTCAGCCTGGGCATCAAGCAGCTCCAGCCGGACCCCTGGGAGACGCTGTCCGAGCGCCTGCCGGTGGGCAGCCGCGTGAAGGGCAAGGTCACCAAGGTCACCGACTTCGGCGCGTTCGTGGAGATCGAGCCGGGCATCGAGGGCCTCGTCCACGTCTCCGAGCTGAAGGAGGAGCGTGTCGAGAACCCGCGTGACGTGGTGAACGAGGGCCAGGAGGTCGAGGTCAAGATCATCGACATCAACACCCCGGACCGGAAGGTGGCGCTGTCGATGAAGGCGCTCATCGGCGAGGGCGAGGACTACCGCGAGTACCTCCGCAAGCAGGCGGAAGGCTCCAAGGCGCGCCTCGGCGACGTGATGGCGAGCAAGCTGAAGAAGTAATCGCTTCAGCGGCACACGCCTCACGGCGAGACGGCCGGGTTCCCGAAAGGGGGCCCGGCCGTTGCCGTTTTGAAGTGTCCTTTGACTTCCGACGGCCGGTGCGGTTACTCAGCACCTCGCGCGTATCCGGGGCCGGGCTTGCGCGAGTGAGTCTATGCACTTCCGTCCTGGACCCCTGGCTTCCGCCCGCTTCGGGCGCCTCTCGCCGTGCTTCTCCCTGTTGCTGGCACTCGTCGCCGCCGCCTGTGGTGGCGAGGGCCGCCAGGGGGACCGGTCGCCTTCACAGGCCCGTCTCGAGGCCGACGTCACCACCGGCGCGGTGGGGATGGGGCTGCGCTTCCGGTGCTCGGCCCTGAACCCGGACGGCGGCGCGCTGACCTACGGCTTCGACTGGGGAGACGGCTCCGAGGCGACGGAGCCCCTCACGGAAGCGGTGGCCAGCGGCACGCCGGTGGAGGTCGAGCATGCCTTCACCCAGAAGGGGCAGCACCGGGTGCGTTGCCGTGGGGTGGACGCCGCGGGACGGGCGGGGCCCTGGTCCGAGCCCGTGGAGGTCCACGTGCGTGCCCTGGCCTCGGGGCCGCTGCTCACCGTGGCGCTGGAGGGGGAGGGCTCGGTCCGCAGCGTGCCGGACGGCATCTCCTGCGGCGCCACCTGCGAGGCCGGCTATCCCGAGCGCTCCTGGGTGGGCCTCGAGGCCACCCCCGCCCATGGCTGGCGGTTCTCCCGCTGGGAGGGCGACTGCGAGGGGGAGGGCACTCAGTCCCAGGTGTACCTGCACACGGATGTCCGGTGCGTGGCGCGCTTCGAGCGCCGGCCCGCGAGCTTCACGCTCCAGGTGGAGGTGATGGGCGCTGGAGACGTGCACAGCACCCCGGCGTTGCTGGCGTGTCCTGGCGCCGCCTGCGAGGTGCGCTTCCCAGACAACGACGAGGTCACCCTGAGCGCGGTGCCGCGCTCGGGCTGGCGCTTCAACCGGTGGTCGGGAGATTGCGCGGACGCCGGCGCCGAAGTGCGGCGGCCCATCATCAAGGACCTGCGGTGCACCGCGCACTTCCTGCCCGAGATGAACCTCGTCCTGGACCGGACGCGCGTGGGGGCGTCCAGCCCGAGTGTCCTGGCCTGGAGCCCGGACGGAAGCCTGCTCGCCGCGGCCGCCGTGGAAGGGGAGACCCTGCTGCACGTCTGGGACGCGGAGACCGCCGAGCCGAAGTTCCTGCGCGGCCCCACCGACGAAATCTGGCTCTGGTCGGTGGCCTGGGGTGGGCC